>NZ_JBNTJW010000007.1:0-235558 GCF_051195055.1 Halobellus sp. EA9
CCTCCTCATTCCTCACAAAAACGTTCCTCGATAAGCCGCTGCTGTCACGCGGTTATTCTCTTAGCTAAAGACGGATGCCGTTACTCCGTTACGGACTGTTTCAAAATACTCTACTTGTTGATTTGGGGGAGTACGGCAAAATCACCCCCCGTTACGTATCAAGACTTTCTTGCTTCGTCTCAGTTGTGTTAGTCCACCGGATATTGGTGTCTAATTCATCAACTGCAGGAGCAAATGGCTTGATTCCGGTGAATACCTTTGTGTTGCTCCCTGTGAGCTTTTTACTCTGGCCGTCATTGATCCCTGAAGTTTCCTTCAACGTTCTCGTGAAGCCGCTCTGTGCGTTCCATTCAGGGTCTTTGTCTATGTCGTCGGCATAGGCTTGCGCAAAGTCGTGTATATCGCCTTTGTGAGCAACGTGATTGCTCTCGCCTGTCACTTCAAGACAGTTGTGGATGAACCGATCAACTACGCCACCGAAGGCGTCACACAACTCTTTCTTGCCGCCAACGCCACGCTCGCCTGAGAATTGGCCTTGATCCATTAACCGCTGCAGTCCCTCCAACATCCAGTTAAGGATACCTGATTTTTCGTCCTGCAGTTTGTCCAGTAAGGCCTTATCCTGTTCACCCTCCGGAACAGTATCGGGGAATCGAACGAACAGACAGCGGTTATAGAAGGCTTCATCCGCACGTTCGATAGAAGGCACCTCGTTCGTGGCGAACAGGAACTTTTGCGTGACGGTAAACTCGAACTTATCTTGTCCTTTGTATTCGGCTGCGATCCGATCACCGCCACCCGTAAGCTCCTTGAACCGTTCGACGTTGCCCAATCCATCAGCTGTTATTTCATTTCGGATATTCGCGGCTGTGCCATAGATCCCCGCTGCTCCCCAGCGGGATTGCATCAGGTCGTCTAAACTTTCGCTGCCAACGTTCTCCTCGCCAAGAACGGATTGAATCGCTTTCAACGCCGTGCCTTTGCCGGAATCAGTTGGCCCAACCAGAAAGAGCGCCTTTCCGAACGGTTGGCTGTGGTGCCACAGCGTATATCCGGCGTACTCTTGGAACTTTCGTAAGTCTGTGTCGTCGCGGATTGATTCATCAAGGAACCGAAGCCACGTTTCGGGTGGATCAGCGTCAGAGTCGTATTCAACATCTAATTGCCGTATCGCCCGGTGCTCGCGCTTCAACGGTTCAAGCTGCGGTCCGTCGCGTTCAAGCAAATGAAGCAACCCGTTTTTGACGGCAATCGTCTCATCAGGAGCACCCAATTCGTCGGGAGTGATGATCTTCCGCGCCCGCGTTTCCTCTTTCAGTTGGTCAAGCACACGGGACGAATAGGCAGATTGCAACCCTTGGCGGCCATATTCCCGTAGTTGCTGTTCGCCGTTGAGGTTCCATATCCCGTTATCGTATGCTCGCAGTTGCCCATTAGAGACTGCTAACACGTCGTCACGGCCGGTCTGTTCCATTACGTCCCACACATACGTTGCTGCCTCAGCGTTCCGAAGGTCGTGAATTGTGGGCTTGTCGCCGTCATCTGAGACGGATAGGCGGCCGTATGGGTCATCCAACGCCGCGTTGATAATCCCAGTCGGTGTAAGGGTGTATTCCCCCGTCTGAGTGTGGGGGTTAGTGCTTGAAGAACCGGCTTTAGACGGGGTTGGAACCGTCCAGCCACCTTCTTTCGCCTTGTGAACTAAGCTTGCAACCGTTACCCCGGACCCTTGCGACCCCTGCGACCATATCCAGTCGATGGAATCTTCCGCAGCGTCGTCGTACTTACTGCCTTGTCGGGACCAGTCCTCGAAGAGCCTACGTCCGGTTGAACCGGAGCCAAAGTCGTGAACAGCAAACCCGACGTTGATCCATTCGCTATGTGGAAGGTCCGGGTCAATGTGGCTTAGTGCCTCCTCAATATCCGACTCAGTTAGATATTCGCCGCGGTCCTCGCCGTCGTTGGTGGACCTACCCTCGCCCGTGGTGGGGAGCGTCCCACGAATATTTTTGTAGGCTTTGAGTAGCCACGGTGCGGGATCTATCGGTTCGATTGAATCCCCGCTTAGTTCGTGCTTGTCGCCCGTGAATATGCTAAATTGCTTCCGTAACACCTCAACACCTTCGTGATTGCCCATTTCACAATTAGACCACCACTCCGGTATCTTGCTGTTGTAAACAGGGATTGTAAGCCCGGTGCCTGAGGTTGAATATTCGATATACGATCCCTCGAAGTGGTTTAGATCTGGCACCCACTCTTTGAGGGAGTTATCTTCAAGCACCGCGCCGTCAATATCCAGACAAGCGTACTTCCCGTCTGAATAGTCATCGTTTTCACCAGCAAACACATAGCCGATGTCAACTGATCCACCGGAGTGTGCGGCGTCTCTCGCCTCCTCGAAGGTATGCCACACGTTCGGGTCGGTGTAACTAACGGGCGTTCCGTTCCACCGCGGGCGCTTGGGTTTCTCTGCAGAACGATCCCGATTAAGCCATTGGGGGCGTTGCTTCAGGTCGTCGGTTATTGCCTCAAGCGGGGAGACAGTCTTACTCATTCAATCACCCTGTAGGCTTTCGCGTGAATCTCACACACGGCTACCCCGTTGACGTGGGTAAACGTCGGTTCGTAGCACTTACCGCAAAATCTTTGAGACTCCCCGACATACTTTGACTTGACGGATCTCCCATTCCCGTCACCCTTCATTCTACAGTCACCTCGCGCAGCTTCAGGTGTCCGTTTTTGACTTGGTATTGAACCGACTCGGCGTCAGTTACGCCAAGTCCTTCAAGTTCGGATTTACCGAGAAAGAGCACAACGCCGGGCGTATTCCCGTCCGGCGTAGTGTTGACCGTTGCTTCTGGATATTCATCATTCTGTTCGGTCGCCGCTTTTGAATCTTGAATACTCATTTATATTCAGAGTTAGAATCACCGCCTGCAGGGGACCGCCTCCCTGCGTAGTTACCAACGCCGTCATACGGGTGGGTCGCTCCTACACAACTACACCCGGACGGCGTATCTTGTCAATACGTCAATCTTCAAGAAGCCGGTTTACTACGTCGTCGTATGTGTCATTCGGCCCTTCCTTTCGCTTGAACAGTTTTTCGCGCGTTTCAGGCCGAATCGCAATTTGTGCTTCGCTTTTTGACATATTTTTGTATGAATATATTTCCGAAATCTATACATCACAGCATCCAACTCAGACTTTTTGCCATATTCTGGTTCAAAGTCTACTAACCTTCGCGGGGCTTCCATCAGATCCCCATCTTACGTTAATCCCGCAGGGGTGGGATCCTCACGATCTTCAGTAGATTCAACGCACCCCGAAGACTCAAGTATTTATATACTATATGTCCGGTGTGACAGAACAATCCACCAACCAAACCACACCGAAGGGTCGAACGGTTAGCATTCTACAGCCGAACGAACGAGCGTACTTAGCCGAAAACGGGCTTTATCCGGCTAATTGGAACGATGACGCCGAGAGCGGAGGGAGACAGGCAAGATCACGTATCAAGAACGAAATAACGACTACGCCGGGCTTCAACACTCCAATTCGTGGGTTCTATATCGACTTGTTAGCTCTGTCGAATTTTATGATTCACGCGGACAGGAAAGAGCGGCTCCAATGGGAGAACCACACTCTCCCGGCGGCAAAACACGATCTTGAGCTACTCCGTGACCACCTCAACACCCTGATTGAAATAGCAGAGTCTGACGAAATAGCCACAGAAAGGAACGAGGTGAAAGAAGCAGTACAATCGCTCTATCAATATAATGACCTGCTTGATGCTCTCACAATGTTTTCGGAATCAGAAAATCCGGAACCGACAGACATTCCCGAGGAGGGCTGGGCCGAGGCGTTTGAAGAGCGGCAAGAGCGGCAAGAGGCCCTAATGGAAATCTTATCCAAACCGGATCGCCCGCAAATTCTTGAATATTTCGATGAAAACGGACAATGCGAATTGCCTGATAAAAAAATCAATGGCAAAGGAGAGCCGTGGAGTCGTGTTGCGTCCAGAGAGTTAGGATCGAATTTGGAATTAGTGGAGAAAGAGGAAATAAGCAACCGACGAAGGGAGTACCGGATTACGGATAGGGGGAAAGCAGTCTATGAAACGTGGAAAGAGCTACAGGATACTGAAGCCGTGACTAAAGCTGAAAAGGTATACGCGGAAACAGACACAAGAGAGGTAATCCGTCAATTGCTCTTAGATCATCTTCCGAATACTTTTGGAGAATCGTAACCGCTCACTCCTCGGACAATCTCTCAAGTCGTGCGATTATTCACGTTATACTTTGTATTAGTATATTCTCACTTTAGCCCGTGTTCAGCACCTCGGCGAACGTCTCGAACGACTCGGGCGTGTTGACCTCGGCGATCACCTCCACGTCGGGGTTCAAATAATTGGCCTCGGTCATCAGGTCCGCCATCGAGACGCGCTTGTAGGCGTTCTCGTGCTCGCGCGTCGTCAGCGACACGCCGGTCTCGTGGGGGAGATACACCTCGCGGGAGCCCTCGTCGATGCTGATCGGCCGGTGGTCGTAGGGGATGAACGGCATATGGGCGTTCATCAGCGTCGTCTTTCCCGCACCGGTCGGGCCCGAAAAGAGGACGACGCGGTGGTGCTCGTAGCAGAGCCACAGCAGCGTCACCAACTCCGGCGGCATCGACCCGAAGCCGACGAGGTCGATCGGCGTCAGCGGCGACGCGGACTGCTTGCGGATCGAGACGTGCGGGCCGTCCTCGGAGATGGCCGGCAGCGCCACGGCGCACCGGATCGTCTCGCCGTGGCCGGAGGCGTCGGGCGCGACGCCCGCGGGCCGGAGATTCACCTTCGCGGAGGGCTGGCTCGCGCTGAGTTCGACGCCGTCGGCGGCGGCCAGTTGGGTGACGACGTTCACGAACGCGGTCTCGGTCTCGAAGGCGAGGTTCGTCGGAACGCGCTCGCCCGCGCGGACGACGTCGGCGCGGGGAACCACCTTCACCCGCTCGCCGACGCGGTTGGCCTCGACGTCCTCCAGATTGGGGTCCCGGATCGGGACCGTGAGGACGCCCTCGCCGACGTAATCCCGGAGGACGTAGTAGACGAGGTCGTCGAGGCGGTCCTGGGCGTATCGGCGGTCGACCGGCGGGACGCCGAGGCCGTACGCCGAGAGCGCGCTCCGGGCGCGGTAGCGCGTCGCCGCGAGCCACGCGCGGGTGTTGCGGGCGGTGAGCCGTCGGGAGAGGAACCGCCGGGCGCGCTCGCGGATGAACGCCGTGCGGTCCTCGACGACCTCCTCGACGTTCGCCTCCCAGATCCGCTCTTTGCACTCGGCGATGAGGGCCTCGTCGCCGGGGAGCAGATCGGGTTCGAGGACCGCGTACTTGGCCTCGAAGCGGTCGTCGCCGAGCAGCCGGTCGCGGTGGACGACGACCTCGACGTCGAAGCCGGCGAAGGGGACCGTATAGCGCCGGAGCCGCTCGCCCGCGACCGAGCTGGCGAAGTCGGCGTCGGCGCGGAAGTCGGTGACTGCGGGCGCGTAGTTCTCGGTGTGGACGACGAGCGCGCCGTCGGTCCCGCCTTCGAGGTCCACGACGTCGACCCGGTCGTCGAGCGCGATGGGCGTGAGCGACCCGAGCAGCCGGAGTTCGCACGTCGCGTAGTAGTCGATACGGCGACGCGCCGCGGGCGAGACGTCGACGAGCCGGTCGATGACGCGCCGGTACTTCGGCGGGAGCCCCCGGGCCGCCCGCTCGGCCGCGCCCTGTCGGGTGAGCGGCCGGCGGCTCTCGACCCCGGCGAAGTACTCAAGGACGGTTTCGAGCGCCCGCTCTGCGGCCGCGCTCAGCGTCGGTTCTCTGATCTGATACGCGAAGCCGACGCCGGCGGGGGCGTCCCGGACGGTGACGACGACGCCCGGCGCGACTTCCCGCTGCGAGCGGACGTCGTCCGCGTACCACGCCGCACTGCTGTCCGGCGGTTCCGGGGCCGGAGCGGCGGGCGGTTCGATGCCTGTCTCCCTCGTCTGCCGGCCCGGACTCATCCGGCCCTCGCGGCGGAAAGGCGGTCGTGCATAGCTTCGAGTCCCGCGTAGTAGGATATAAACACACACGAAAGGTATCGCGATCGATAATCGGGCGGCGTCCGGTCTCGATCAGAAGCAGGCCGCGTCGCCCAACAGGAGACTTATCCGGACGGATCGGGAGGTACGGATATGCGATTCGGCATCATCAGTACCGCGGACATCGCCCGAACGGCGCTGATCCCCGCAGTCCAGAAGAGCGAGCACACGGTCGCGGCCATCGCCTCCCGGGACGAGTCGCGGGCGCGCGACGTCGCCGACGACCTCGGAATCCCGCACGCCTACGGCTCCTACGAGGCCCTCCTCGCCTCCGAGGAGATCGACGCGGTGTACAACCCCCTCCCGAACGGCCTCCACGGCGAGTGGACGAAGCGCGCCGCCGACGCGGGGCTCGACGTGCTCTCGGAAAAGCCCCTCACCGCCGACGCCGACGAGGCCGAGGAGGTCGTCGAGCACTGTCGCGAGGCGGGCGTGACGCTGATGGAGGGCTTTATGTACCGCTACCACCCGCGGACCGAGCGCGCCGCCGAACTCGTCTCCGAGGAACTGGAGGGCGTCCACTCGGTGAACGCCTCGTTCAAGTTCCGGCTCGACTGGGAGGAGGACGTCCGCCTCGATCCCGACCTCGCCGGCGGCGCCTTGATGGACGTCGGCTGCTATGCGGTCTCGGCGGCGCGGCTCTTCCTCGGCGAGCCGGACCGGGTGTACGCCCACCAGCGCGACTCCCGCGAGTCGGGCGTCGACACCGACCTGATGGGCATCTTGGAGTACGGCGACGCGATGGCGCACGTCGACGGCTCGTTCGACGCCCCGGAGGTCCAGCGGTACCGGGTCGAAGCCGAGAACGGCTGGGTCGAGGCGCAGCCGGCGTTCAACGTCGACGCCGACGCGCCAGCGACCCTGGAGTACGAGATCGACGGCGAGCGAGGCAGCGAGGAGTTCGAGCCGGTCGACCAGTACCGGGCGGAGGTCGACGCCTTCGCCGAGTGCGTCGAGCGCGGCGACGAGCCCCGGACCGGCGGCGACGAGGCGATCGCGAACATGCGCGTCATCGACGCGCTCTACGAGAGCGCCGAGCGGGGCGTCCCCGTCGACGTCGAGTAATCGCGGCCGGGCGACCGCGGGAGCTCCGAACCCCTCGCTGCCGCCGGTTCCCGAAGCGTTAGGGGAATTTGGAACCGAGACGGAGGTATGGACGAGCGACCACTCGGAACGACGGGCGCAAGCGTCACCGAAATCGGTCTCGGCACCTGGGAACTGGGCGGCGACTGGGGCGACGTCGACGAGGGGAAGGCGCGGGAGGCGATCCACGCCGCGCTCGATGCTGGCATCGATTTCCTCGACACCGCCGACGTGTACGGCGACGGCCGGAGCGAGCGGCTCATCCGCGAGGTGCTGGCCGAGCGCGACGAGGACCCGTTCGTCGCGACGAAGGCCGGGCGGCGGCTCGATCCCCACACCGCGGAGGGGTACGACGAGGCGAACCTTCGAGGATTTATCCACGACTCCCGCGAGCGCCTCGACGTCGACTCGCTCGACCTGGTACAACTCCACTGTCCCCCCACCGACGTCTACTACCAGCCCGCCGTGTTCGACGCGCTGGCGGACTTCCGCGACGAGGGGCTGGTCGACCACTACGGCGTGAGCGTCGAGCGCGTCGAGGAGGCGCTGAAGGCGATCGAGTACCCCGGCGTCGAGACGGTCCAGATCATCTTCAATCTCTTCCGACAGCGCCCCCGGGAGCGGTTCTTCGAGGCGGCCGCCGCGCGGAATGTCGGCGTCATCGTGCGGGTGCCGCTGGCCTCGGGGCTACTGACCGGGACGCTCTCGGCGGACACGGAGTTCCCGGAGAACGACCACCGGAACTTCAACCGCGAGGGCGAGGCGTTCGACGTCGGCGAGACGTTCGCGGGCATCCCCTTCGAGCGGGGGCTGGAGGCGGTCGACGAGCTGGAGTCGGTCGTCCCCGAGGGCCAGTCGATGGCGCAGTTCGCGCTCCGGTGGATCCTCGATCACGACGCCGTGACGACCGTCATTCCGGGGTCGAAGAGCCCCGAGCACATCCGCGACAACGTCGCGGCCGCGGCCCTGCCGCGGCTCTCCGCGGACCGACACGCGACGGTCCGAGAGATCTACGACGAGCACGTCCGCGAGCACGTCCACCAGCGGTGGTAGGTGGGTGTCGGATCCGGCTCCGACCCCGCTCCGACTCCTGACCGACATCGTTTTGAGACGCGCTGCCGACCCGACGAGACGTGTTCGGAACGTCCGCGGATCGGTGCCTGACTCCGACAGCGACCCCGCCGCGAGGTGACTGAGTTGTTCGTCGACGCCCTCCGCTACCCCGTTCGGGACCGCACGCGCCTGGACGGCACCGCGATCTGTCTCGTCGCCGTCCTGCTCGCCGGCGCGCTGTTGCGCGTCGCCGGCGCGCTCTGGCCCGACTGGGCGTTCGCGGCTCCGGCCCTGCTCGCCGTCGTCCCGGTCCTCGCGTTCCTCGGGCTCGTCGGCGGCGTCCTCGCGGGTGAAGGCTTTCCCGAACTGCTGTCGCCCGCGACGGCGACGGTGGCCGGTCGGCTGCTCGGCGTCGCCGTCGTCTACCTCGTTCCCCCGGCGCTCGCCGTCGCCGCCGTCGGCTACGTCGCCGCGACCGGCGCCATCCCGGCCGTGATCAGCGGCGTGACGACCGCGACGCTGGCGACGGTCGCCCTGCTCGTGGTCGTCGTCTGCTCGTACCTTCTGCCGGCGGCGGCCGTCGCCGCCGTCCGCGAGGGGCTCCGGGCCGGCCTCCGGCGCGAGGCGCTCGCCGGGACGGCCTCGGGCGCGTACTTCCTCGCGTGGGTCGGCGCGGCCGTGCTCGTCGTCATCTCGTGGAGCCTGGTCGCGACGACCGCCTCCCGGAGCGCCGCCGCGCTCGTCGCGCTCTGTGTGTTCGCCTACGCCCACGTCGCCGCCGCCGCGCTGGTGGCCGAGGGCGTCGATCGGGCGAACTACTGGTCGTCGTAGGCGAGAGGTACGGAAGTCGAGCGGGTAACGAAGCGAGAAAGGAACCGCGAGGCCGTCTCAGCTCAGTTCGACCGGCTCGACGTCGTCGTCGATCGAGCGGTTGTGGAGCGCCTCGCCGCTGGCGCGGTCGAAGACGTGGATCGCGTCCTCGGGGATGCGCGCGGCGACGGTGTCGCCCGCGGAGACGCGGGTGAAGCCGTCGACCGCGGCCACGAGGGTCGCGTCCTCCTCGCCGGCGTCGGCGTCGAAGCGGAGGTAGACGGTGTTCTCGTCGCCCATCGGCTCGACGACGTCGACGACCGTCTCGAAGTCGTGGTCGCCGCTCGGGTCCTCGACGAGCTCGACGGCCTCGGGGCGGATGCCGAGCACGAGCTCCGTCGAGTCGCCGACGGCGGACTGGATCTCGGATCCGATCGGGTACTCGAAGTCGTCACCGCGCAGGTGGCCGTCCGCGAGCGTCACGTCGAAGAAGTTCATCGACGGCTCGCCGAGGAAGCCCGCGACGAACTGATTGGCGGGCTCGTGGTAGCACTCGAGCGGCGTGCTGATCTGCTGGAGTTCCCCGCCGTCGAGGATCGCGATGCGGTCGCCCATCGTCATCGCCTCCGTCTGGTCGTGGGTCACGTAGACGGTGGTTACGTCGAGGTCGTCCTGGAGCCGCTGGAGCTCGGTGCGCATCTGCGCGCGGAGCTTCGCGTCGAGGTTCGAGAGCGGCTCGTCCATCAGGAACACCTCGGGGTCGCGGACGATCGCGCGGCCGAGCGCGACGCGCTGCTGCTGGCCCCCCGAGAGGTCGCTCGGCTTCCGATCCAGCAGGTTCGAGATGCCGAGCAGTTCGCCCGTCTCGGTGACCATCCGGTCGATATCGTCGTCCGGGAGGTCGGTCGACTCCTCCAGCCCGAACGCCATATTTCCGCGGACGGACATGTGCGGGTACAGCGCGTACGACTGGAACACCATTGCGATGTCGCGGTCCTGCGATTTCACGTCGTTGACGACGCGGTCGCCGATCGAGATGGTCCCCGACGAGATCGTCTCCAGGCCGGCGATCATCCGCAGCGTCGTGGACTTTCCGCACCCGGACGGACCGACGACGACGACGAACTCGCCGTCGTCGATCGACATCGACACGTCGTCGACGGCGACGATCTCGTCGCTTCCGTCCTGGAAGGTCTTCGTTACCGAATCGAGTTCAAGCGTTGCCATATCTGTGAGTTGTCGTAGGGAAGTCGTTCGCACGCCACGCCACGTCTCGCGTCGGGAAGGCTCTTTGCCCGCGACGCCCCGCGCTCGGGGTCACGCTGCCACCCCCTCGGCGAACTCGTCGCCGAAGAAGATGTAGACCGCAAGCGTCGGCAGCGCCGCGAAGAACGCCCCGGCCATCCGGAGCGCGAAGTCCTGGCCCTCCATCGAGGTCCCGAGGCCCGCGAGGATCAACACGACGGGCGCGGCCGGGCTCGACTCCGTCGAGACCAAGACCAGCGTGAAGAGCAGGTCGTTCCAGATCTGGGTGAACTGATAGATCAGCACCACGGCGAACATCGGCCCCGAGAGCGGGAGGACGATCCGCTGGTAGACCCGGCGGAGCGAGGCCCCGTCGAGCCGCGCGGACTCGACCATCTCCTCGCTCATCGTCTTGTAGTACGTCCGGAACAGGAGCGTACAGATCGGGATCCCGTACGCGACGTGGGTGACGACCAGCTCGATGATGCCGGCGTAGTCGTCGGGGACGCCGAGCGCCCAGACGAACGAGAGGTGTTGGGTGAGCTGGACCCACTGCGACCAGAACTGGGTCAGCGGCACCAGCACGGCCTGGTACGGGATGAAGATGCCCGCGACGATGATCGCGAGCAGCGGCGCCTTGTAGGACTGCTTCCAGTCGGGGATCGTCAGCCCGTAGGCCGTCAGGCTGCCGACGAACGCGGAGATGATCGTCGCCGGGACGGCGTACAGGAGACTGTTGCCCATCCCGCGGAGCAGCGCGTCGATGGCCGTCTGCCACTTCTCGACGGTGAACCCCTGTGGTCCCGGCGGCGCGAAGGGCGCCGTCTCGACGACGGCCGTGCCCGTCTTGATCGAGGTGACGAGCCCGGACTCGATGGGAGCGAGGTAGAACCCCGCCATCAGGAGCAACACGGCGTAGAGCCCCGCGTCTTCGATCGTCATCTGGTCGAGGTTCCGGCGCAGCCGCGCCGTCACCGTCGCGCCGCCGTCGGCTCTGAGTTCCTGGTCGCTCATAGGTTGTCCCTCCGGTACTCGTAGACGAGATACGGGCCGATGACCGCCAGCGCCATCCCGAAGAGGACGATGGCGATGGCCGCCCCGTAGGCCCAGTTGAGGTTCGCGTAGGCCTCACGGACCATCTTCGTCGCGAGGATGTCCGCCCCGTTCGGCGGCCGGTAACCCCCCACGAGCGAGTAGAGGAAGTCGAAGGCCTTCATCGCGAAGACCATCAGCACGACCGCCGCGCTGATCGTCGCGCCCTTCAGCTGGGGGATGATGACCCGCCAGTACATCTTCAGCGTCGACGCGCCGTCGACCTTGGCCGCCTCGTAGTGCTCTGTCGGGATCGCGCGCAGCCCCGCGAGGTACACGACCATCGCGTACCCCGAGAACTGCCACATCAGCGCGAAGATGATCGCCCAGAGGACGATCGCCTGGTTCCCGAGCCAGCTCACCGGGCCGAGGCCGACGATGCCGATCACCCGATTGACGATGCCGTTGTTGTAGTTGTACATCCACAGCCAGAACTGCGCGGTCACCACGAACGAGAGGCTCATCGGCAGGAGGTAGATCGTCCGGAACGTGTTCTCGAACCGGATCCCCCTGTCGACGAGGACCGCCAGGACGAGCCCCACCAGGAGCGTCGCGACGGTGAACGCGATCAACAGCACGAAGGTGTTGATCGCGGCGTCGACGAAGCCGGCGTCCGCGAGCGCCCGGGCGTACATCTCGAAGTCGAGGTCGGAGTAGTCGGGGGCGTTCGCGAAGCCCTGGTAGTCGGTCAGGGAGATGAGGAGGTTCCAGATGATGGCGCCGTAGACGAAAAGCGCCATCAGCAGGAACGGCGGGAGCCAGAACACCGACGACTCGAGGAAGTCGCTCCCCAGGCGCTGGTCGAGCGCCGAACTGAGTCGGGCGAGCGGGCCCGGGTCGGACTCGGCCGGCTGCCGGGAGGAGCCGTCGCTCACGACGCCGCCGTCGGGCCGGACCTCGTCGCCGTCACCGCCGTCCCGCGACGACGGGCTGAGCGCGTGGTACAACCGTCGATAAAAATCCAGCATACGGCTGCGTTCAGTTCGAGACCGCGTCCAGGAAGCCTTGCGTCGCCGCGTCGACGTTGTACGGCCCGGTGAACTCCGAGGAGATGACCTCGTTGAGCTGGGTCATCGTCTCGGAGGGGACCGCGAGCCCGTGCTGGAGCGTCGGCGGGCGGTACTCCGCGTTGGCGAAGTCCTTGGCGGTCTCCTGGAGGTACGGACCGAACGCGTCCATACTCACGTCGGTCCGGGTCGGGATCGAGCCCTTGTACTGATTGAACGCGACCTGGGCCTCCGGACTGCCGACGAACGCCTCCCATATCTTCGAGGCCTGGGGCGTCGGGTTGTTCGCGGGGTAGAGGAACGAGTCGAAGTGGAGCGTGTACATCCCCTCCGTGCCGGGGAACGTCTTGAAGCCCCAGTCCTCGTTGTACGCGAAGTCCTCTGCGTTACGGAATGCGCCGGCCGCCCAGTTACCCTGGTGGATGAACGCGGCGTTGCCCTTGATGATGTTCTGATTCGACGCGGTGAGGTTCAGCGAGGCCGCGTCCTTGGGGATGTAGTTCCGGAGCATCTCCGCGGTCGTCTCGAACGCCGCGCGGACGTCGCTCTCGGATCCGTTGCCTTCGATGAAGTCCATATAGGACTGGTAGCCGTTCACGCCGAGCATCACGGCGGCCCACAGCTGTGTCGTCGTCCAGGTGCCGGACATCGCGTGGGTCATCGGGGTCGCGTCCGTGTTTTTCTGGACTTTCTTGAACGCGTCGATGAGCGCCGAGGGGCTGTTCAGCGAGGAGACGTCGATGCCGGCCTCCTCGACGACCGAGACGTTGTAGAACAGGCAGTTCAGGCGGTGGGAGCCGAGCGGGACCGCACGGAAGTGGCCGTTCTGCTTGTGGAGGTCGATGGCCTCTTGGACCATCACCTCCTCGAAGTTGTTCTCCGACCAGACGTCGTCGACGTTGCCGAGGACGCCCTCGTAGCGGAGCAGGTTCGGGCCCGGCCAGTTGGCGAAGGAGCCCGGCGGGTCGTTGCTCTGGAGCCGGTTGGCGACGACCGCGTCGAGGTTCTGGTTCCCGCCGCCGCCGATGGGGTTCATGTTGAGGCCGACGTCGGGGTGGGCCTCGTTGAACGCGTTCGTTAACGCCTCGGCCGCCCGCGCGCCGTCGCCGCCGGTCCAGCCGTGGAGCACTTCGACGGGACCCTGCATCCCGCCGTCGCCGCCGCTGGTCTCGGTGGCGGTGCTTCCGCCGCCGCTGGTCTCGGTGGCGGTGCTTCCGCCGCCGCCACCGCTACTACATCCGGCGAGTCCGGCGAGCGCCGCCACGCCGGACGCCCGAATGAACGTCCGTCTGGTCCGCGATTTCTGATCGTCACCGTTGGGAGACATACGCACACGATTTTTTACGACGCATATAATAAATTTTTATGTTGGCAATCATCGAATACCCCCGTCGAAGCCCGGCATATCCGTTTCGTACAGTATGGCGCCTCAGATGTGTCTGATGGAGAGTTAGTAAAGAATTAACAATACATACGTTTCGAAAAGTGGTAAGATCCCTGTCAATGGAGTGTTCGGATCGATAGCGCGCCCGCGGGTGCGTCGGCGTCCGGAAGCAGTTGTCGGTACCATACCGCTTAGGTAGGATGAGGCGAGTCACTCCGAAAGTGGCCCTCAGAGAACCCGCCGCGAGCGTGGTCCGCTCGGTCGACGGGGACCGCGCCGTCGCGCTGTTGGAGTCCGTCTACGAGCACGACCTGCCGCCGGAGATCCAGGAGCTCGTCGCCGAGTACGGGCGCCTCGACGGAGATCGGTCGACCTTTCTGTGGAAGTGGATCCACCACCTGGCGCCGAAGAACGTGATGCCGTTCGTCGACGAGTCCGACCGCGACACGGTCGCGATAAACAACACGATGCTCGTGATCTTCGTGACGCTGTTGGACGACCTCATCGAGAAGCGGCGCGACTACGAGACGTTCGACGCCATCACCGGTCTCGTTCGGCTCAAGGGCTGGTCGGACGGGACCGCGCTCGGTCACGGCCCGGGGCGTACCGACGGGGGGGCGTCGGACGGGACCGCCATCGACGAACCGTACGCGGCCTTCGCCGTCCGGGTGTGGGATACGCTGCTTGACCGGCTCGAACGGAGCCCGGAGTTCGACCGCTACGCGCCGCTGTTCCGGTTCGACGTGAGCCAGATCGTCACGTCGATCGAGTACAGTGTGCTCGTCATCGAACACCCGGAGCTGGCGTCACTCGAGGACCTCGAACGGTACGAGTCACACAACATGGGGATGCACAGCTTCCTCGACATCGACCTGATGTACGCGCCCGCGAGTCAACAGGAGGACCTGCCGGTCCTGCGGGACGCGGTCGAGATCGCCCAGGAGATGGCGCGGATCGGCAACTGGCTCAGCACCTGGGAGCGAGAGGTCCGCGAGGGCGACGTCAGTTCCGGCGTGGTCGTGTCGGCGCTCGAACGCGGCATCGTCGACGTCGGTGACCTCCCGGACCCTGAGGACCCGGATCCAGCGGCCGCCGACCGCGTGATCTCGCGCATCAACGACCACGACGTCGAGTCGGCGCTCCTCTCGACGTGGAACGACAAGTACCGCCGGCTCGTCGCGCTCGATCGCGAGGCCGACACGGTCGACCTCGGCCCGTTCATCGACGGGACCGAGGAGGTGCTCCGCTACTACCTCGCGAGCCGGTGGTTCACCTGATCGTCAGGTCGCCTGCCGCTTGAACGCCGATTTCGACGGCCTCATAGTGATTATACTCACTATCAGTTGCCGAACCGTTCGCGCTCGCGGCGACAGATCCGCGCCCACAGGGAGAGCAGGGAGCTGTCGAGGCCGTACCGCTCGTCGATCGCCCGGACCCACTCGTCGTCGGTGAAGAGCAGGTACTGGAAGCGGCGGACCGTCGGGTCCAGGTCGTCGAGCGCGAGGTCGCCGACGTAGTAGCCGACGGTCTGGGCTCTGGTCTCGGCGATCAGTTCGGGCGGGACCCCGATCCCGCACTCGCCGGCGACGTAGTCGAACCACTCCAGGTGGAGGACGGCGTCCGCGAAGGCGAACCGATCGGCGAAGCCCGAGACCGACTCGATCGCCGGCGCGCCGCGGGCGACGACGTCCTTCGGGCGGCTGAACCGCGGGACCGACACGTGATCGATCGTGCGCGCGTACTGGTCGGCGACGCGCCTGAGCCGCCAGTCGGCGTACGCGACCGGCGCGGTCAGCGGGAGCTCGTACCACGCGGGCGTCCACTCCAGAAACGGGAGCCCGAAGGCGGCGTCGGCGTACAGGTCGGCCGCGACGAGCCGATTGACCGCGGGGGCGACGTCGGCGCCGGTCCGTCCCGCCCGCATCGCGGTCTCGGCCTCGTCGAGGAAGCCGGCGAGGTCGCCGGTGTGGAACCCCATTCCGTCGGCGACGCGGAGGAGGTA
This sequence comes from Halobellus sp. EA9, assembly GCF_051195055.1. Taxonomy (NCBI): domain Archaea; kingdom Methanobacteriati; phylum Methanobacteriota; class Halobacteria; order Halobacteriales; family Haloferacaceae; genus Halobellus; species Halobellus sp. EA9. The sequence goes on from NZ_JBNTJW010000007.1 coordinate 15,784, forward strand.
GTCACCGCCGGGGCGGAACCAATCGGCGAAGTCCGCGGGAGTCCGCGCGCGGAGTAGCGAGAGGACGCTCACGGTCGCGGTAGGCGGGCGAGCGGTTTATACCGTCGGTTCCCGAGGCGTCAGTCCCGCGACGGCTCGTCGTCCAGCTGGTCGGCCAGCCCCCACTCGTCGGCGCGGGAGCGGGCCTCCGCGCGGGCCTCCTCCCGGATGGCCTCGATCCGGTCGGCGTCGGCCAGGAACGCCTCGACGGCGCTCCCCCGTTCGGCGTCCAGCCGATCGTCGGGCGCGGCGGCCCGCGTCCGCTCCGCGAGCGCGTCGTCGCCGGCGAGCTCCCGGGCTGGCGCGGCGGGCGGGACTCGGAGTTCCTCGACGCGGTGGGCTGCCGACAGCGACTCGGCGGGGAGTTCGTACAGTTCGGCGTGAAAGAGGTCGCCGGTGAGCGCCGCCAGCGCGTCGGGGCCGCCGGCGTCGCTCGCGGGGTGGTACGCCAGGACGGGGACGCCCGACTCGAAGGTGAGAACCGCGCGCTCGCCGTCGCCGAAGAGGATCGACCCCTGCGGCTCGAAGACGACGTAGCCGGTGAGTTCACGGTCGAGGACGTCCGCGAGCGTCGCGCCGACGTCGGCGTCGGTCCGGGAGCGGCGGAGTTCGCCCTCGGGGATGTGGCCGTCGGCGAGCATCTTACACTCGGTCGGGCACGACCGCGCTCCGGAAGCGGTCCGCGACGCCGTCGGCGTCGCCCGCGCGGACGTCGAGCGCCGCGGCCGCCTCGTGGAACGCGTCGGCGGCGGGGTCCTCCGGCGCGTGCGCGAGCAGGGGCTCGCCCGCGCGACGGGCCGCGCGCACCGCGTCGCTCTCGGGCACGCTCGCGAGCGCCGTCCCGCCGAAGTACCGGCTCGCCTGGTCGGCGATCGTCTCGACGTCCTCGTCGGGGCGGACGCGGTTGAACAGCACGCCCGCGGTCTCGGTGCCGTACGAGCGGGCGTACTCCTGGACCTTGAGCCCGTCCGACAGCGAGGGGACCGTCGGCTGGAGGACGACGACGACCCGATCGGCGAGGACGATCGGCAGGACGGCGCTCTTCGAGCCCAGCGCCGCGGGCGAGTCCAGGAGGAGCACGTCGGCGTCGGCGGCGAGTTCGGCGACGACGTCCCGCAGGCGTTCGGGGTCGGCCGACTCGAAGTCCGCGAGGCTCGTCCCGCAGGGGACGACCGACATCCCGAAGCGCTCGTAGACGGCCTCGGAGACCGGGACGTCGCGCTCGGCGACCAAGAGGTCGTGGAGCGTGACGTCGGCGTCGTCGAGGGCGGCGTGAAACAGCAGATTCGCCATCCCGGTGTCGGCGTCGATCACCGTCACGTCGTACCGCTCTGCGAGCGCCATCCCGAGCGCCAGCGTGCTCGTCGTCTTCCCGGTGCCGCCCTTCCCGCTGGCGACGGCGAACGCCTCGACCATAGGCTCCCCACGGGGTACCCCTTCAAAAGTCTTCGAGTCCGCGTCTCAGCGCTGATTCTCCGACGGCGACGCGGCGAGGAGCGAACCGAGCGGAACCGACCCGACGAGGTCGGCGGCGCGCGCGTGCGGGTCGCGCTCGCTCCTGTCCGCGAACGGCCGCTCGCTCGGACGCGGGACACCGGCGCGCTCGAAGACGGTATCGACGAACGCCTCGCGCGCCGCGTCGTTCTCGAAGAGTCCGTGGAGGTACGTGCCGAGGACGTCGCCCGCGGCGGCGCCGAGCGTCACGGGCTCACGGTCGGCGGCCGAGAATGGCGTCTCGATGGACTCGGGCCCCGCGCCCGACACGCGCGTCTCGCCCGCGTGGATCTCGTAGCCCGCGACGACGCCCGAGGCGCCGGCGAGCGGGCCGCAACCGTCGATCGTCCACTCGGCGGGCGCGACGCGCTTCGCCTCCGAGAACGCGGTCTCCACCGGCAGGAGCCCGAGCCCCTCGACCGTCGCTTCCGCGCCGACGCCTTCGACGTCGGCGTCGACGAGGCGCTCGCCGAGGAGCTGGTAGCCGCCGCAGAGGCCGACGACCGGGCCGTCGAATCCTCGCAGTCGCTCGTGCAGGCCGGCCTCGCGGGCCGCCCGGAGGTCGTCGGCGGTGTTCTTCGTGCCGGTGAGGACGACCGCATCGAAATCTGAGAGCGGGGCGTCGAGCGGGACGAAGGCGACCCGGACGCCCGGGGTGTCGGCGAGCGGGTCGACGTCGGCCGTGTTCGACGCCTGCGGGAGGCGCGGGACGGCGACGGTAACGGACCGGGAGTCCGGTACGCCGTCGTCGGCGCCCCGGACCTTGCGCTCGTCCGGGGCGGGGAGGGAGACGCTGTCCTCGTCGGGGAGTCCGGGGTCGTCGTAGGGAAGCACCGCGAGAACGGGAACACCGGTCCGCTCTTCCACGGCCGTGATCCCGGGGTCGAGGAGCGAGCGGTCGCCCCTGAATTTGGTGATGACGACGCCGGCGACGCGCTCGCGGACGTCGTCGGGGAGGAGATCGAGCGTCCCGATGATCGAGGCGAAGACGCCGCCGCGCTCGATGTCCGCGACGAGCAGGATCCGGGCGTCGGCGAAGCGCGCGGTCTCGACGTTCGCGAGGTCCCGGTCGTGGAAGTTGATCTCCGCGATCGAGCCCGCGCCCTCGGCGACGACGACGTCGTGGGCGGCCGCGAGGCGCGCGTGGGCCGCTTCGGCGGCCGCCAGAGCATCGGACCAGTGCTCGTCGTAGTAGTCGCCGGCGGCGTAGTGACCGACCGCGACGCCGTCGACGACGAGCTGTGACTCGCCCTCGCCGCGGGGCTTCAGGAGGACGGGGTTGTGGTCGGTCGTCGGCCGGACGCCCGCCGCGCGCGCCTGGACGTACTGCGAGACGCCGATCTCGCCGAAGGCCGGATCGTCGCGGTCGGGAGCGCCCGTCCCCGAGGCCCCGCCGTCGTCGCCGCGGACCGCCTCCGGCCGGAGGACCGCGCGCGCCTCGTTGCTCATGTTCTGCGCCTTGAACGGCGCGACGTCGACGCCGGCGTCCGCGAGTCGGCGGCAGAGCCCCGCGGCGACGGTGCTCTTGCCGACGTGGCTCGCCGTGCCCGCGACGAGGATCGTCTCGGCTGCGTCCCCGCCCGCCGCGTCGTCTGGGTCGTCGGGATCGTCGGCCATCGCTCAGTACTCGGTGCCCTTCCGCGCGCGGACTCCCCGATCGAAGGGGTGCTTCACCTTCCGCACCTCCGTCACGAGGTCGGCGGAATCGAGGAGGTACGTCGGTTCGGTGTGGCTCCCGGTCAGGACAAGTTCCAAACTGTCGGGCTTTTGCTCCAGGAGATCGAGGACGTCCGACTCGTCGAGGAGTCCCTGGTCGACCGCGTAGAGCACCTCGTCGAGGACAAGCAGGTGGACGCCGTCCGTCGGGTCCCCGTCGAGGTCGAGCGGCTCGGTCAGGTCCGCGTCGGCGGCGCCCGAGAGGATCTCCTCGGCGCGGGCGAGCGCGCCGCGGGCCTTCGCCAGGTGTTCGTCGTCGTCGGAGCCGTCGAGCAGGCCGTGCCAGCCGTAGTGGCCGGTGTTCTCGTAGGAGATGCCCGGGACCGCCGCGATGGCGTTGTACTCGCCGCGGACGCCCTCGACGGAGTCGGCGCCGCCCTTCAGGAACTGCAGGACGTGAACGCGGTAGCCGTGGCCCGCGGCCCGGAAGGCCATCCCGAGCGCGGCCGTGGTCTTGCCCTTGCCGCCGCCCCACCAGGCCTGGACCAGGCCGAACTCCGCGGGCGCGGCCGGCTCGATCGAATCGGCGGTCGGGCGGACGCCGCCGCCGGGCGTCTCGCGTCGGGTCTGCTCCGGCGTCGTCTCCGAGGGCGTCTCGGGCGCCGTCTCCGAGGCCGACTCCTCGGACGCCGCCGGATCGCTGTCTGTCATACGGGCACGGACGGAGAGCGCGGATAAGAAAGCGACGCGTCCGGGTCGAAGGGGGAGGGTGAGAAGGAGAGTGAAAGGGAGAGAGTGAGTGAGAACGACCGCGACTCAGTCGTCGGCGACGGCGGCGTCCCCGCGGAGTTCAGCGGGCAGGTCGGCGGGCAGGCGGTCGCGGTTGTGCGGCGCCGAGAAGTCGATGTCGGGGCCGGTCGGGACGAGCCGCTTGGGGTTGATGTCGCCGTGGCTCTTGTAGTAGTGGCGCGTGATGTGGTCGACGTTCACCGTCTCGGAGATGTCTCCCAGCTGGTAGACCTCCTTCGTGTAGTTCCAGAGGTTCGGGTACTCGTGGATCGCGCGGCGGTTGCACTTGAAGTGGGTGTGGTAGACATGGTCGAAGCGGACGAGCGTCGCGAACATCGCGACGTCGGCCTCGGTGAAGACCTCGCCCGCGAGGAAGCGCTGGTCCGCCAGGACCTCCTCCCAGTGGTCCAGGGCGTCGAAGAGGTCGTCGACGGCCCGCTCGTAGGCGTCCTGGGCGTCGGCGAAGCCCGCGCGGTAGACGCCGTTGTTGATCGACTCGTAGACGTCGTCGATGATGTCGTCGATCTCGTCCTCGCGGCCTTCGGGCAGGAGGTCGACGTCGTTCCGGTCGTCGAACTCCGTGCCGAGCATCCGCATAATCTCGCGGGACTCGTTGTTGACGATGGTCTCTTCCTCCTTGTCCCAGAGCACCGGGACCGTCACGCGCCCCGTGAAGTCGGCGTCGGCGCGGACGTAGATGTCCCGGAGGTACTCCGCGCCGTAGAGCGGATCGGGGTACTCCTCGGAGAACTCCCAGCCGTCGTTGTACCGCTCGGGCTCGACGATCGAGAGGGTGATGTCGTCTTCGAGGCCGAGCAGCCGCCGGGTCATCGCCACGCGGTGGGCCCACGGACACGCCCGGGAGATGTAGACGTGGTAGCGGCCGGACTCGGCGGGGAACTCCGCGTCGGGGTCGTCCTGGATCCGGTCGCGGAAGGACGTCTCGTCCCTGTCGAACTCTCCGTCCTCGTTCGTCGCCTCGTAGGCGTCGGTGCGCCACTCGCCGTCGACGAGCATATTCATCGGTACTGGACCTTGCACCCGAACGGGCCTAAGTCGTTCGCCACCTGCCGCGGGTCGCGCAAGACCGCCGTCTCGGACCCGGCCGCGACGCGGCGAGCGTCACCGATCGAGGAGGGCCTTGACCGCGGTGACGACCGCGTCGGCGTCGGGGCCGAGCACGTAGGTGATCGGCTCGATGCCGTACCCGCCGGTCTGGTAGCAGACGAAGGTGTCCGAGAGATCCTCACGGTCGGCGAGCGCCTCGCGGATCGGGTCCACGGGCGCGTCGGCGTCGAACTCGATGCAGTCGTAGCCCGCGGCGTCGAGGTCGTCGACGATGTCGGGGTCGTACCGGATGTTGACGGCGGCGTGGACGTCGCGGCCGGCCTCGCGGGCCGAGAGGAGCACGCTCGCGACGTGCTCGGAGACGCCGAACTCCGGGTCGCCGGGGACCGTGGCGCGGCCCTTCACGTCGAAGATCCGGCCGGGCACGCCCGCGACGTCGTCGACGGTCGCCGCGTCGGGGAGGCACTCCACGAGGTTCGAGCCGACGTTCGGGATCAGGCCGGCGAAGCCGCTGGCGTTGGTGAGTCGGCGGAGCGCCCGCCGGACCGACGAGCGGACCTGCTCGCTCGTCCGCAGGCCGCTCTCGGGGTCGTGGATCCGCTCGTAGCCCTCGTAGTCGGCGAGTTCGGGCATCGCCTCCTCGTGGAGCCTCGCGAGGAGGTCGCCGGCCTCCAGCCGGCGGATCAGGACCTCGGCCTCGACGAGCGCCTGCACGCGGCTCATGTCGCCGGTCGCGAGGCCGTCGGCGACGCGCTCGACCAGGTCCCTCACGCGCTCGTCGTCGAGGACCTCCTCGCGCCGGCTCACGTCGCCGTGGGCGTACTTCGAGACGGCGCTCTGGCTGATGCCGAGCGCCTCGGCGACCTCGTGTTGGGTGAGGCCGCGCTCGCGGAGCGCCTCGGCCAGCATCGACCGAAAGGTGGGGAGGAACTCGTCGACGACGACCTCCTCGATGAATCTCATCGTGGCTCCGAGTCGGGGGCGTTGCGGGCGTCGGGAGCGGTCCCGGCCTCGTCACCGTCGCCGCCGGCCGCGAACTCGGGGTCGGCGCCGATCCGCGAGGCCTGCGGGCCCGACTGGCCCTGGTACTTCGAGCCGCGCTCGACGCCGTAGGGGCGCGCCGCGGGCTGTTTCAGTTCGGTGAAGATGAGCTGTGAGACCCGCATCCCGGGCGTGAGCGCGACCGGCGCGGTGCCCAGATTCGAGAGCTCCAGGGTGATCTGGCCCTCGTAGCCGGGGTCGACGATGCCGGCGGTGGCGTGGATCACGACCGCCAGCCGGCCGAGCGACGAGCGGCCCTCGACGCTCGCCAGGAGATCGGGGGGGACCTCGACGCGCTCTTTGGTCGTCCCGAGGACGAAGTCGCCCGGGTGGAGGATGAACTCCTCGCCCTCGGGGACCCGCGTCTCGGTGACGTACTCGGAGACTTCCGACTCCCGGTTGGGGTGGATACAGGAGATGTTCGTGCGCTGGAACTCCAGGAATTCCTCGCCGAGGCGCAGGTCGAGGCTGGCCGGCTGGACCTGCATATCGAGGTCGTCGATGGGCTCGACGACGAGATCGCCGGCCTCCAAGCGCGCGAGGATGTCGTCGTCCGAGAGTATCATTGTCCGGGGTACCGTGAGCGAGGGACGTAAAGCCATCCGTTGCCGGAGCGCGTCGAGTACCGACAGTATATAGCCGCGCGGCCGACATCCCCGCGTATGAAGCAGGCCATCGTCGCCCGGACCGACCTCGGGATGGGCCGCGGGAAGCTGGCCGCACAGGTCGCCCACGCGTCGCTGTCGGCGTACGAGGACGCCGACGACCGGACCCGGAAGCGCTGGAAGGGCGAGGGACAGAAGAAGGTCGTCCTCAAGGCCGACGGCGAGGAGACGCTGTTCCGCCTCGCCGACGAGGCCGAGCGGCTGGGCCTGCCGAACGCCGTCGTCCGCGACGCCGGCCACACCCAGCTCGACCCCGGGACCGTGACCTGTCTAGGGGTCGGTCCGGCCGCCGACGACGATGTCGACCGCGTGACGGGCGACCTCTCGCTGTACTGAACGGCGGTCCAGAGCGGCCGGCGGAGCGGGCGAGACGACAAACGGCCGAACCACTTACCAACTCTCCCGACGGAGAACAACGTGATGAATGACCCCGCGGGATCGGACGCGGCAGCGGCGTTATCGCAGGTCGCCTCCGACCTCGGAGACGCCGTGCTGCTGTACGACGCCGAGAGCGGCGCGCTCCGTCACGCGACCGGCGGCGTCGACGACGTCTTCGGCTACTCCCGCGAGCGGTTCTGCGACCTCGACCCCGCGGCGTACGCCGACGACCCGGAGCGCGAGGCCGCCTCGCGGGCGGCGGCCGCGCGGGACGCCGCAGACGCCGGCAGCGGGACGTACCGCTGGCGGGCCCGGCGGGCGGACGGCACGACTTTCACCGCGGAGTCGACCGTCTCCCGGACCGCCGTCGACGGCCGCGCGTGTCTGGCGTGCGTCGTCAGGGACGTCACGGCGAGGGCCGAGCGCGAGCACCGGCTCGAACGCCTCGCGGAGACGCTCGTCCACGACCTCCGGAACCCCCTGAACGCGGCCGAGGCCCAGGCGGGCATCCTCAGGACCGAGGTCGAGGGCGGCCGCGAGTTCCTGGACCGACTCGATCGGGTCCACGCCCGGATGCGCGACATCGTCAGCGACGTCCACGCGCTCGTCAGCGACGGCCGCCGCGTCGACGACCCCGAGAGTGTCGACCTCGACGCGGTCGTCGCCGACGCCTGGGCGGCCGTCAGCGACTGCCAGGACGACCGGGCCGGCGCGGACTGCGACGACGTGGGGCGCTGTGAGTTCAGCATCGAGGGCTCGCTCGGGACGGTCGTCGGCGACGCGCGGCGGCTCGGCCGGCTGTTCGAGAACCTCTTCGAGAACGCGCTGCGGCACGCCGGCGACGGCGGCGTCAGCGTCCGCGTCGCGCCGCTCGACCGCGGGGGCGTCGCCGTCGTCGACGACGGCCCGGGCATCCCGGCCGGAGACAGGGGTCGGATCTTCGAGCACGGGTACACAACGGCCGACGACGGGACGGGCTTCGGCCTGAACATCGTCGCCGCCGCGGTCGAGGCCCACGGCTGGGAGATCACCGTCTGCGAGTCGGAATCGGGGGGCGCCCGCTTCGAGATCACCGGGATGGACGCGGTCGGGGCCGAGCGGGCGGACGGCCGGCGGTGAGCCGATCGGCGATCGGGGGAGCGCCGAACCGGAGCGGCCTTGACCGTCGAGCGGGAACCCGAACCCGATCGGATGCGCGAGGCACACCCGCGGGAACGGCGCGTCGGCATCGAGTACTACCTGAGCGACGCCGCCGGGACCGGCGGTCGGCTCCGCGCGACGCCCGAGGACTTTCGCGTCCGGGAACTGGAGACCGTCGAGCCGGAGCCGCTGTCGGCGGACGTCGGAGACTACCCCCACCTGCTCGTCCGCGCGACGCTCCAGGAGTGGGACACGAACGACTTCGCGCGCCGGCTCTCTGACGCGCTCGGCGTCAGCCGCGAGCGGGTGTCGTGGGCGGGCACGAAGGACAAGCACGCGGTCACGACACAGCTGTTCTCCCTCGCCGAGGTCGACCCGGACGCCCTCCCGGACGTCGACGGCGCCGAGATCGAGGCGCTCGGCCGGGTCGGGCGCGCGCTCCACTTCGGCGACCTTGCGGGGAACGCCTTCGAGATCCGCGTCCGCGACGCCGACATCGGTTCGGTGGAGGCGATCACCGCCGAACTGCACGCGCCGTTCGAGGGCGGTTCGGACAGCGGAGGGGACCGAGCCGGCCCCGTCGACGCCGCCGTCCCGAACTACTTCGGCCACCAGCGCTTCGGGAGCCGGCGGCCCGTCACCCACGAGGTCGGCCTCCGCATCGCCCGCGGCGAGTGGCGCGAGGCGGTCCTGACCTACGTCGGCAACCCCTTCGACGCCGAGCCCGAAGCGACGCAGGAAGCCCGGACCTTCGTCGACGAGCAGGCCGAAACGGCCGATCCCGATTGGGCCGAAGCGATCGAGCGGATGCCCGGCGCGCTCCGCTTCGAGCGCTCGATGCTCCACCGGCTGCGCGAGGACGGCGCCGAGTCGCCCGAGGATTGGCGGCACGCGCTGGAGGCGGTCCCGACGAACCTCCAGCGGCTGTTCGTCAACGCGGCGCAGTCGTTCGCGTTCAACCGCATCGTCAGCGAGCGCCTCTCGCGGGGGCTCCCGCTGGCACGGCCCGTCGAGGGCGACGTGGTGTGCTTCGCCGACACCGACGCCCCGGAGGAGCTCTACCGACCCGACCCGGACCGGACGCAGACCGCCACCGAGCGCCGCGTCGACGTGATGACTCGCCACTGCGAGCGCGGGCGGGCGTTCGTGACGGCGCCGCTCGTGGGTACCGAGACCGACCTCGCCGACGGCGAACCCGGCGAGATCGAGCGCGCGGTGCTGGACGACCTCGGGCTCGAACCGGGGGACTTCGACCTCCCGGGCGAGTTCCACTCGACGGGGACGCGGCGGGCGGTGTTCGTGCGGACCGCGGTGGACGTCGCGGTCGGCGGCGACGGGCTCGGTGATGAGGAAGGGCCCGCCGACGCCTACGACCTCTCGTTTTCGCTTCCGTCGGGATCGTACGCGACCGTCCTGCTCCGGGAGTACCTGAAGGTCGACCCGCACGATCTCTGATAGTGATTACTCTCACTGTTTACCGCCGAACGCGACGCCCGGTGACGGCGCTCGGCGGTAAGAGACGAGAGTACTCACTATGAGTCGCCGCCGAGTCCCGGACCGGCGAGACTGCCCCGACCGGCGATAGCCGTCCTTTTATTTTCGCGTCGACTCTTGCCGCTATGGACTGCCGGCGGTGCGGGACGCCGCTCGAACGCCCGGGCGACTACTGCCTGGTCTGCGACACCGCCAACTGCGACGCCGTCGTGGTCATCTTCGAGCGCGACCGCGCGGAGCTGACGATGCTCGACGGCGAGGAGGTCGTCGGCCGGACGACGGTGACGACCCTCCCCGAGGACGACCCCGAGGCCGAGGTCGTCGAACTCCGGAACTTCGCGGGCCAGGTCGCCGACGACATCAGGCGCAAGCGCCCCGAGACCGTCTTCGCCGCGGGGAACCGCGACGTGCTGCGGGAGGCCCGCGCGCAGTTGCACCACGAGTTCTACCGGATCGCCGGCGACGACCCCGTCGAGCGCGTGCTGGAGCGCCGCGGCGACCGCTCGCTGGAGGTCGTCGACACGCCGCCGAAAGAGAAGCTCGGCGGGTCGCACTCGACGCTCATCGGCGGCCGCGACGGCCGGAGAGCGATCGGCGTCGTGGCCGACCACCCGCACGTGAAGAAGATCGTCCCCGGGCCGATCGACGCCGGCGGCACCGGCTCCCGGACGGGCCTGCGGGCGAAGGTGACCCGCGCCGACGACAACGGCAACGTCCGACTCCTGCTCAGGGACGGATCGAGCGTCCAGGAGAACCGGATCGTCACGACCGCGATGGACAGGGAGACGGGCGAGTTCGTCCGCGACGACCTCAACGACGCGCTCGTCGACGCCGAATTACAGGAGTAGCGGTCGCGACTCAGTCGAGGTCGCCAGACCGGATCGCGTCCTCGGCGGTCGCGAGCGCGCGCTCTGGGTCGAACTCCCGGACGATTCGCTCCAGTTCCTCGTCGGACGCGGCCGACAGTTCTCGGGCGTGTTCGGTGATGTTCGGGACCGCCCGCAGGATGTTGTCGATTATCGGGACCGCGGCGGTCTGAGCCGACCGCGAGAGGGGGTTCAGGTCGATCACGATCTCGGTCTTGCCCATCGCCGAGAGCGCCTCCGCACGGTCGCCGTCCTCCAGGGGGACGAGCACGACGTCCGCGCTTCCGATGCCGTCGGCGTCGACCGTCGCGCGCTCGTGGTCGAGGCCGGGGATGCGCCCGTCGGCGGCGAGGCCCTTGATCGGGACGCCCGCGTCGTCGGCGCCGTGCTCGCGGAGGTGGTCGACGATCGCGCGCATCCGCTCGTCGGTTCGGTTGAATAGGTTCACCTCGACGTCGGCGCCGACCGCGGCCGCGAGGTCGATCATCTCGCCGGGCACGAGCGCCGCGACGTTGCCGTTCACCGAGAGGACCGGGCGCTCGGCGAGGAGCAACAGCGCGGCCGCGGCCCGCGCGGCCTCGTCGGCCGAGGCGATGGTGCGCTCGCCCAGCAGGTAGTCGAAGGCCTCGCCGCGGCCCTCGGCGATCAGGCCCTGCTTGCTCGTGATGCCCCTCTCGACGCCCGCCTCGATCCGGTGTCGCGTGAGCAGCGACTGGTATCGGGGGTGGCTCTCGGGCACGTCGATCTCGCTCATACGCCCGGAATCGGCGGGTGACGGGAAAAGCGGGACGGTTCGTCGGGGTCCGGTGAGCCGTCAGTCCGACTCGGACCGCAGCGTGGCGCCGGCGGCGTGGACCGAGCAGACGGCGGGGTCGTAGCCGGCCGCCGAGAGGCCGTCGCCGAAGGCGAAGACCGTGTCGCCGAGCATCGCCATCGCGGCGTCGCCGCCCGCGTCCCGGACGTCCGCGACGGCCTCGGCGACGCGGTCGGTGAGGAGGTCCGCCTCGCTGGCGAAGCGCCGCGAGAGCGCGACGAAGCGCTCGGTCGTGGGATCCTCCCGGAGATCCGCGAGCGCACGCTCGCCCGCGGCGGTGAGCGCGTCCGTGTCGCCGGAGAGGACGGCCTCGGTCGAGACCGAGCCGAAGGTGACGTACTCGACGCGCGGGCTGGCCGGGACGCCGTCGAGTCGGCCGTGGTCGGGTCCGCCGGGATCGAGGCGGATCGGGAGCCCGCCGCGGGCCTGCGCGACCACGTCGCCGAGGCCGGTGCCCGCCTCGACCTCGGCGCGGTGGGCGATCCCCACCAGACTGTTCTCGGTCCGCCGGGCGTCGTAGACCGCGTTGACGGCGTAGGCGGTCCCGAGCGCGAGCGCGCCGGAGACGCCGAAGCCCGCCCCGAGCGGGAGGGGCGTCTCGGCGGTCACGACGGCGTCTGACGCCCCCAGTTCGCGGAGGACGGCGCCGACGGCGTCGATTTCGACGGCGTCGCCGTTGAGCGCGACCGCAGGCCCGGACTCGTCGTGGTCGTCGCGGACGTCGCCGCGCCGGACCCGGACGTCGACGCCGTGCGACAGCGTGATCCCGGCGCCGCGCGAGCCCGCGGCCGACGGATCGTCGGCGGGGTGGGCGCTGAAGAAGCCGGTAATGTGGCCGGGCACGAACGCCGTCGCCTCGTCTGTCATCGCGTGTCGATTGCGCGGGCCGCGTTAAATCGGGCGCGGTTCGAGAATTGGGGGAATCGCCTCAGTTCTCGTCTACGGGCTCAGACGTTGGCGATCGCGCGGGAACAGCACCGCTTCCCGGATGTTGTCCAGGCCGAGCATCGTCATCACGAGGCGCTCGCCGCCGAGGCCCCAGCCGGCGTGCGGCGGCATCCCGTACTTGAACATCTTGGTGTAGTACTCGAACTGGTCGGGGTCGAGGCCCTGCTGCTCGAAGCCCGCGACGAGGTGATCGTAGCGGTGCTCACGCTGCCCGCCGGAGACGAGCTCCATCCGCGGGTGCATCATGTCGAAGCCCGTCGAGAGCTGCTCGTCGTCGTCGTGGTCCTTGATGTAGAACGGCTTGATCTCGCTGGGCCAGTCGGTGATGAAGTAGTGGGAGCCGACGTCGTCGCCGAGCGCGCGCTCGCCCTCGGTGGGGAGGTCGTCGCCCCACACGAGCTGTTCGTCGAGTTCGCCCGTGGCGTTGATGCGCTCGATGGCCTCCTCGTAGGTGAGCCGCGGGAACTCACCCTCGGGGACCTCGAACTCCTCGGCGAGGCCGAGGGTTTCGAGCTGCGACTGACAGTTCTCGGCGACGCCCTCGTAGGCGCTCTTGACGACGTGCTCGCAGGCGTCCATCGCCTCGGTGTGGTCGACGAAGGCGGACTCGAAGTCGATCGAGGTCGCCTCGTTGAGGTGTCGCGGCGTGTTGTGCTCTTCGGCGCGGAAGATCGGCCCGATCTCGAAGACGCGTTCGAGGCCGGAGCCGACCATCAGCTGCTTGAACAGCTGCGGCGACTGATTCATGAACGCCTCCTCGCCGAAGTAGGTGATCGGGAAGAGCTCGGTGCCGCCCTCGGTCCCGGTGGCGACGATCTTCGGCGTGTTGATCTCCGTGCAGCCGAGGTCGCGGAAGGCGTCGCGAACGGACCGAAGGATCTCCGAGCGGATCTCGAAGATCGCCTTTACCTCTTCTTTGCGGAGGTCGAGCGTCCGATTGTCGAGCCGCGTCGACAGCTCGGCGTCGACCTTCCCGGAGGGGTCCAGCGGGAGCTCGGTGTCGGACTCGGCGAGCACCTCGATCGACTCCGGAACGATCTCGACGTCGGTCGGCGCGCGCGGCTCTTCCTTCACCGATCCGGTGACGGTGATGACGCTCTCGCGCGCCACGCCGAGGCCGGTCTCGACGAGCTCGTCGTCCATCGAGTCCTCTTCGAGCTTGATCTGGATCTTGCCCGACTTGTCGCGGAGGATGAGGAAGGCGATGCCGCCGAGGTCGCGGACCTCGTGGACCCAGCCGGCGACTGTGACCGTCTCGCCCGGCTCGGCGTCCGCCGTGTAGGTTCTATTCTTCATACCCCGTTGTTCCGGCCGGCCGGTCTTAAAAACGGGCGATTCACATCCACCTTTTTGCGCCTCGGGCGCGCCAAGCGCACCGCTCGGCGCAAAAACCTGGAGGGAAAAATGCCGCCGGACTCGCGGCCCGCGGCCGCTCGTCGGCGGTGAACCGCTCGCTTCGCTCGCGGAGAGATCGACCATCGCGGGAAGTGCAGAGCCGGCCCGATCGCTCGGTGAACCGGCGGAGGATACGTACTCTGACAAAAATTTTATAATTTATTAACATTATTGATAAACCGGACGTGGTGGAGGAGTGAACCAATGGCGACGTTCCTCACGTTCATCGAGATCCAACCGGAGCATCGAGCGGAAGTGACGCGAAACTTCGACGAGCGGTTCGAAGAGGCCGTCGAGTTAGTCGAGTCGAACGGGGGAGAGGTCAAAGACGTCTACTTCGGGAACATCGCGGGGTACGATGCGATGACCGTCACCGAGTTCCCCGACAGGGAGTCCATCGAAAGAGCGGACATCCTGTATAATATGGACCCCGCTATCGACGCGGACGTCACCCGAGTCCATCCGTCCGAGGAATACGCCCAACTCATCGGCGAAGCCGTGGGCGAGTAAGAGCGTCGACCGTGCGATAGCATCCGCGGGTCGGAGGGCAAACGATTCGTCGACGGCGCCCGCGGGTCAACGTCGGGCTTTTTTGTACAGGTCGATGGGAAAGGGGCGAGACGAGCTGTAGAACCGAGTGAGCGTTACTCCACGACGGCCTCGGCGTGAGCGTCCTTCACGCCCTCGACGGTCTCGCGGACGGCGTCGACGCCCTCGTCGTGGAGCAAGTCGCCGACGACGATCGCGTCCGCGTGCTTGCCCATCTCGTATGCGCTGTCGTAGTCGCCGATGCCGCCGCCGTAGAACAGCGTCGACTCCTCCAGGGCGTCGCGGGCGGCGGCGACCTTCTCGGGGTCGCCGAAGGTCCCCGAGTACTCGACGTAGACGATCTCCTGGCCGAACATCTTCTCGGCGACGGCCGCGAAGGAGGCGACGTCGTCGGCGCTCTGGTTGGTGTCGGCCTCGGTGAGTTCCGCCACCGACGCCTCGGGGTTGAGGACGATGTACGCCTCGGTCGTGGTGCGGTCCCAGTCGAGCGGGCCGTCGATCCGGACCCACTCCTTGTGCGCGCCGGTGACCCAAAAGGAGGAGTCGGCGTTGAACACGGTGGGCACGAGGTAGCCGTCGAGGTCCTCGGACTCGATGACGACGCCGGGGTTCGAGGGCTCCTGGTAGAGCGGCACGTCGTAGCGCGCGCAGGCGTCGACGACGTTCTGCATCTTTTCGGTCGTGATGTCGAGGGTGCCCCCGATCTCGATGGCGTCGGTGCCCGTCCGGCAGACGTCCTCGAACGTCTCTCCGTCGACGAGGTCTTTGTCCGGGTCCACTTTCAGCACGTGGTCCCACTCGGTCCAAGGCCCGGTCATTAGCGACACGTCGCCGGGAAGCGTTAAAAATGACGCGAAACGGCCGGTGATCGACGGCGAGCGCCGGTCTGGGGACTACGCCGACTCGTCCGCACCGTCGGCGTCGTCGTCGCCGGCGTCGTCCGTGTCGTCGGCGCCGTCGGCGTCGGTCTCCGAGCGGTCGGGCTCGTCGTCGCTCTCACCCACGGTGATGCTGACCGGTCCGGTCCCGTCGTCCTCGTCGGACCCGCCGAGCCGTCGGTCCAGATTGAACACCGTGTTCAGCTCCGACTGGACCTGTTCGGCGACGCTGCGGACCAGGTCGCTCGGCGCGATCGCGGTGTACTCGTAGGGGTTGTTGCCGGCGCCCGCGCTCTCGCGCTTGCGCCGCGACACCGTGCTCTCGTCGTGGAGTTCCGCCAGCGCCTCGCGGACGGTGCTCGGATACAGCCCCGTCCCGTCGGCGACTTCCTCGCTCGTGGAGTGGGGGTTCTTCCGGAGGTACACGTAGATCCGGGCGCGGGTCTCCGTGTCGAGCAGCCACGCCAAGAGGTCGACGATCCCCTCGTCGAACTCGGAGACGGCGCGGTCGGCCTCCGCCTCCAGTCGCTCGCGCGCGCTCTGGGACTCGCCGTCCGCGTCCGCCTCTGCGGCGCCGCCGACGTCGCCGACCTCGACGTCGACGGTTCCCTCCTCGGGCTCGGCGTCCGAATCGCCCGCTCCGCGCTCGGTGCTGTCGTCGCCGTCGTGTGGATCGTCGGAGGACATCGTGTTCTACTCGTGAGGTCAGATCTCGCGAGGCAAAAGCCTTTCTCGCGGCGTCTCCGCGCCCGCTCTCAATCGAGACAGAGCGACTCACAGAGCGCGTCGAACCCCCGCTCGTCGGCGAGGCGTCGCTGCCGGACGGCGTCGCTCTCGGCGTCGAACCGGCGGCGGAGCGCGTCGGTCGCGAGGCGGTCGGTCTCGGCCGCGACGAACTCCGCGAGGGTCACGGTGTCTTCTGCGTCCCGCGTGATGAACTCGGCGTCGTAACCGTAGCGCATCGCGTGCCACTTGTTGGCATCGAGGATCTCCCGGCGGACGTCGGTCCCGGACTCGCCGTCCTCGTAGCGCGCGGCGAGGTCCGTCACGAGCGCGTGGACGTACTCGACGAAGTCGGCCGTCGCGGCGGGGTCGGTCTGGGCGTCCGGCGTCCGCACCTCGACGGTGCCGAGGCCGGTGTGCGGGCGGACGTCGTACCAGAGCTCGCCGCGGTCCTCGATCGAGCCGAGTTCGACCATCCGGCGCTCGAAGTCGAGGTACGCCTCGAAGTCCGCAAAGCGGGTCGGCATCCCCGTGTTGGGGAGCGCCTCGAAGATCTTCGCGCGGGCGGAGGCCAGCCCGGTGTCGTACCCGCACCAGAAGGGAGAGTTGACCGAGAGCGCGAGCACCGGCGGGAGGTACCACCGGAGCTCGTTCGCGATCCAGGTCGCCTTCTCCGGGTCGTCGACGCCGACGTGGACGTGGAGCCCGGAGGTGATGTTCCGGTGTTGGGGGTACCGGATCCGGTTCAGCTGGGACTGGTACCGCGGCTTCGTGGCGTGGTCTTCCTCGTACCACTCCGCCGTCGGGTGGAGCCCCGCGGCGGCGACGCGGTAGCCGTGCGCGTCCGCGTGGTCGACGAGCGCCTCGCGGACCTCGCGGATCACGGCGCCCGCGGCGCCGACGTCCTCGATCAGCGGCGTCTGGGTCTCGATCGTGAACTGGAACAGCTCGTGGTCGATGCGGTCTTCGAGGACGCCCGTCGGCGGGTGGTCGTAGACGAGATCAGAGATGCCCGAGACCGGGCGGCCGCGCTCGTCGACGATGTAGAACTCCTCTTCGACGCCGAGCGTGCCCATCCGGTCGAAGGCGTCAGCCGACCCTAGGTCCATCGGGCCGTCGTTTGGCGCCGCCGACTAAATATGTCGCGGGCTCCGGCGAAGGCTTCGCCAAACGGCGGCGTCGCGGACGGCCGCCGACCGACGCTTCGCCCCGCCGCGTCACTTCGGCTCGGCGACGACCGCGAGGTGGTCGTCGTGGAAGCGGTCCAGCCGCTCGGTCTCCAGAATTCGATACCCCTCCCCGAGCTCGTCGAGGACGTCGCCGAAGACTTCCGAGGGGTCCACCAGGACGTCCTCGCTCCGCGCCTTGATCGCCGCGAGCAGCCGCCCGTCGGGCGCGAGGAACTGTCGGTTCCGGACGGCGACGGTCGCCTGTCCGCGGGTGGCGACGTCCTGGATCAGGCAGTCGAGGTCGGCTTCGACGACGTGGGCGTACGTCTCGGGCTCGCGGGCGTCCTTCAGGAGGGGAAAGAGATTGTCCCGGTCCTCCGCGACGCCGACCAGGTCGCGGGCCGGACGCGGCGCGAACTCGACGGCGTAGGTCGGGCCCGCGAAGTCGGCGACGTGGGAGACGGTCGTCCCCGAGGCCGCGCCGAGGTAGAGCACGCGCTCGCCGCCGTCGAGGCCGAGGTCCAGCCCGAGTTCGAGCATCGCGCCGAGCTTCGAGCGGCCGGGGTCCCACGCGCGCCAGCCCTCGTCGGTCTGCGGCTCGCCGTAGACCGGGGCGCCGCGCGTCGCGAGTCGCTCGCGGCCGTCGATCGACAGCCGACGGACGCCGTCGGGGAGCGCGTCACTCATCGCCGCCCTCCCGCGCGCGGATCGTCGCCATCCGGTCTTCGAGGTCGTCGTGGACCGACTGCTTGTACTCGCCGGAGTAGTGGTCGATCCGGGCCGCGAGCGCGAGCTTGCCCGCGAAGGCGCGGGCGGCCGACCCGCGGTGCTCGGGGTGCGTCCCGCGGACGTACTCGTGGGTGAAGATGACGCCGTGCTTCGGCGAGGAGCCCCGGCCGCGGAGGTGCGCGAACAGCGCGTCCTCGGCGCCGAGCAGCTGTACCGTCCCCGCGGGCTTCTTCGCCAGCGGCTCCAGGCCGCCCGCGAGCGAGATCAGCCGCGCCGCCAGGACGGGGCCGGCCATCGCCGCGAGGTTCGGCGCCGCCTCCGGCGCGTGGGACTCGACGAACGACCGGAGCGCGGCGCGCTCGGCGTCGAGGTCGACGACGCGCTCGGCCAGCGAGACGATCCGCTCCTCGGCGGGCGTCTCGGGCGACCACGCGGCGACCTCGCGCGCGCCGTCGATCCCGGGGGGGACGTCGCGGTCGACTGAGCCGGCCCACTCGGCGAGCCGCTCTGCGAGCTCGTTCGCGGTCCGCTCGACGTCGTCCATCGCGCGGACGGCGTGTTTCAGCTGCTGGTCGTCGGCGCGCTCGCGCTCGGCGACGGCCTCGCGGGTCGCCCGGAGGGTCGCCGCCCGGAGCGCGTCGTAGTACGCGTCTTCGTCGTCGGCGAACCCCGCTGCCACGGCCTCGCTCGGCCACGCGCGGGGGCGGTCGGCCGATCCCTCCCGGACGGCCGCCGCGGCCGCGTCGACGTCGCCGGGGTCGACGTCGGCGAACCACCCGGCCCGTGCGGGACGCTCGTCGGTCATACGTCCCTGTTGCGTGCGGCCTCGTATATGTATTCGCGAAGCCGGTCGGCGCGGACTGCTCACGCCGCCGGCAGTTCGACGGCGAAGACCGCCCCCGACGCGCTGTCTTCGAGCGCGACGGACCCGCCGTAGGCCTCGACGAGCGTCCGCACGAGGTAGAGCCCGATCCCGGTCCCGCCGCTGGCGAGCCCCTTGGCCCCCTGCGCGAAGATCGTCGACCGGAGGTGCTCGGGGACGCCCGGGCCGTTGTCGGCGACCCTGACCGTGACCGTCTCGCCGTCGGCGACCGCGGAGACGACGACCTCGGGAGACGCCGCGTCGTTGTGCTGGATGGCGTTCTTCAGGAGGTTCCGGAAGACGGACGGCAGCATCCCGTCGGCGAGGACCCGGACCTGCGGGAGGCTCCCGTCGACGGTGATCGACGCCGGCCCGAACGTCGTCTCGACGTCGGCGATCTGGGCTTCGAGCGTCTCGGCCAGCGGAACCGACGTCCGCTCGCGCCGCCGTTCGAGCATCACCTCCGCGAGGTCGGCCGCGGTGTGGGTGAGTTCGGTGGCCGACTGCGCGCTCGTGAGGATCCGCCGCAGGTGGTCCGCGCCGTCGGCGTGACGTGGGGTTCGAGGAGGTCGCCGTACCCCGAGATGACCTGGAGGGTGTTGCGGATGTCGTGGCGGACGACCTCGTTCAGGAGGTCCAGCCCGTCGCGCTGGGCTTCGAGTTCTGCGCGGGCCTCGATCCCGACGATCGCGGTCGCGATGGTCTCTCCGAGTTCGGTCAGCAGCGCGCTCTCGGCGTCGTCGAAGGCGTCCGGCCGCCGCGAGTAGAGGCTCAACACGCCGTAGGCGACCCAGTCGGTGACGAGCGGGATCGCGATGCTCGACTCGAAGCCGTGGGCGAGGGCGCGATCGCGCCACGGCTCGGCGTCGGGGTCCGTTCGGAGGCGACGACGCACCTGCGTGGTCGCGGTTTTGAGGGCGGTGGCGCTCGGCTCGGTCGCGGTCGGCGCGTCGTGGACCCGGATCGCGAGCCCGTCGAGGTACGAGGCGTCCTCGCCCGCGCTCGCCGTCGGGACGATCCTGTCGGTCGCGTCGTCGTGAACGCCGATCCACGCGAGCGCGTACGGCTCGTCGCTGACGAAGGCGCGACAGCTCGCCGACTCCAGATCCGCGCGCGTGTCCGCGGCGACGAGCGCCCTGTGGACCCGATGCACCACCGCATCGACGTGGGCACCCGCCGGTTCGTCACCCACACTCATGGTAGACGTTGGTCCGGTGCAACAATGAAGATATCGACGGTTCTCGCCAGAGGAACGGCAGATATCGGAGAAATTCGGTCTCTCGACGAACGACGCTGAATCGATACCACGATAAGAGTTAACATACCCGAACGCATACCGGCGTGTGATGAGTAGTCGACGCTCCTTCGTCTGTCGGGACTGCGGCTGCCGCGTCACTCCCGGTTCGTTCCGCGCGCGGTGCCCCGAGTGCGACGGCGAACTGGGGACGACCGACGCGGCCCACTGGGATACGCGGTGAGATGGGCACGGAGGACGACGGGACGCCGGCGAGCGACCGCGTCGACGCGGATCCGACCTCGTCGGACCCGCGCCGGATCCGCTCGCTGGCGGTGACCGGGGACGACGTCGTCGACGCGCTGGAGGCGAACGCGCGGGGGCGAGACCGGCTCGTCCTCCGGGTGACGCCGCCCTTCTCCGGCCGGATGCGGGCGCGGCTCCACGACGCCGGCGTCGTCGAGGCCGACGGCGACGCGGGCGAGGGAGACGGCGGTCCGGCGCCGATCCACCTCCCCCCGGAGCGGTTCGTCGCCGACGTCCCCCCGTATCCGACGGTCGACGACACCGAAGACGAGCTGCGGGCGTCGTCGACAGCGTACTCCCGCGAGGAGCACCGGCGGCGCCACCAGCGCGCCGTCGAGGCGTGGCGCGAGCGGGTCCGCGAGCGCCTGGTCGCGGACGTGGAAATCGAGACCGAAGCGGGCCCACAGTCCGTCTCGGTCTCGTATCTGTGAGACGCTCGAACATTACTCCGTGGGACGGTTGAGTGCTGTCGCGTCCGCTCCGCGGTCGCGACGGAGCGATGAGAGACGGGAAGCCACGCCTCCAAGACGGGCGACGTGTCAACACAACAGCCCGCGGATTTAACACCGTTTAGTCGGGAACAGGAGTCGATGGCACCGAACCGTCGCGCGTTGGTCGCCGTCGCGCTCGCAGTGCTGCTCGCGACGAGCGGCTGCATCGGCTTTCTCACGGGGGATGAGGCGCTTTCGTTCACGGCGGAGCCCGCGGCCGTCGCCGACTCGGCGGCCCAAGAGGCGGGCTATGAGTCCAACGGCACCCGGTCGATCGAGGTGAACCGCACCTTCGAGGTCGCCGGCCAGGAACGCCGGGTCGTGGCCACGAGCCAACTCACCGGATACACCAAGAGTATGGAACTCGGACCGCTGGGCGAGACCGAAGTCGGGATCTTCACCGTGGTCTCGACGCCCGCGGTCGAAGTCGCCGGCCAGACGCTCAACCCGATCGCACAGTTCTCGAATCGACGGTTGATCCAGTTCGTCCAACAGCAGTACGAGGGGCTGAGCGACGTCCAGCAGGTGAGTTCGCAGAACATCACGGTCCAGGGGACCGAGACGACGGTGACGAAGTTCTCGGGGACCACGACGCTCCAGGGGCGGGAAGTCGACGTCTACGTCCACGTGACGAAGTACCGCGACGGCGACGACTTCATCCTCGCGCTGGGCGTCTACCCGCAGCGGCTGAGCGGCGAGGAGGAGAACGTCCTCTCGATGATGCGGGCGATCGAGCACCCGGTCGAGGACTGACCGCCGGCGGTCGCCGGATCGGGAACGGCCGCCCGGACGCGGGGGCCCGGGCGAACAACGCTTTTGTGCGCACTCCGTGAGTGTGGGCTATGCGACGAACGCGGGCGTTCGGAATCGCGCTCACCGCTCTCGCCGTCGTCGGGTACGCGGTCGGGGTCGCCGCGCCATATCCGGGGCGGTCGACCACGCTGATCGGCGTGATGGTCGGCGTGACGCTCTATGCGATCGGCTACGAGGAGGGGGCGGCGTGATCTCGGCGATCGTCTACGACGTCGGACGCGTCGAACACTACACGATCGAGAGCGAGGCCGACCTCCGGGAGGCCAGGGAGGCGGCGGGGACGACCTGGATCCGGGTGAGCGCGCCGTCGTTGGAAGAACAGCAGCGAGTCGCCGAGGCGTTCGGGCTGCATCCGCTCTCGATGGAGGACGTCCGCGACGACGTCCGGCCGAAGACCGAGGAGTTCGACGGCCACACCTTCGTCCTCGTGAAGACGGCCGCGCTCGAACGCGGCGAGACGACCTTCGAAGAGGAGATCCGTACCCAGCCGATCGGGCTGTTCCTGGGCGAGGACTGGCTCGTGACCGTGACCGCCGAAGACCGGCAGGTCGCGGTCGTCTCGGACGTCTGGCAGTCCGTCGAAAATCAGGAGGGTCGGACCCTGAAACAGGGGCCGGACTTCGCGGCCTACCGCGTGATCGACCGCACGGTCACGGAGTACTTCGCGCTCTTGGACACCGTCGGCGAGACCATCGAGGAGCTCGAAGAGGCGATCCTCTCGAACCCCGAGGAGGCGCTCATCGAGGACCTCAACGCCGTCCGCCGGGACCTGCTCTCGTTCCGGAAGGTGGTCTGGCCGATGCGGGAGGCGGTGGGGACCCTCGCCAGGGGCGACGCCGACGGCGTGCGCGAGGAGACCGAGAAGTACTACCGCGACGTCTACGACCACCTCGTCGAGATCGTCGACCTCACCGAGACCTACCGGGACCTCACGCGCGGCACGCGGGACATCTACCTCAACGTCCTCTCCCAGTCGACGAACGAGGTGATGAAGCGGCTGACCGTCGTCGCGACCATCTTCATCCCGCTCACCTTCGTCGTCGGCGTCTACGGGATGAACTTCGGCGACCACGCGACGAACCTCCCCGAGCTGACCTGGCCGTTCGCCTACCCGGCGGTCGTGGTCGGGATGGCGCTCGTCACCGGCATCCTGCTCGTCCACTTCCGGCGGGAGGGGTGGATCTGACGGAAGCGACACTCCCAGGCTCTCTCCGAGACGTAGCGGGCATCGACGGACGGGAATGGAACGTCCGGCGGGAGCTATATATGGTACAGAGAAGGGAGGACCGACATCAAGAGAAGAAGAGAGATCTGATCACCGTATAGTGAACATATCAATCTTCTACACAACTGCAGGATCTTTTCTATCCGATTTCAAATGGATCAGGCGAAATCTCGGCGACGGTTCCTCACTGGTGCAGGCGCAGCGGCGATCGCCGGACTGGCGGGCTGTTCGGGAGGCGGCTCGCAGGGCGGCAGCACTGACACCGACACCGCGACCGAGAGCGGCGGAACGGCGGGCACTACCGCCGGTTCGGCGCGGACGAACACGGTCAGCATCAAGTTCTGGCACGCGATGGGCGGCGACCTCGGCAAACTGGTCGATTCGCTCGTCAGCGACTTCGTGGGCCAGGCCGACGGAATCGAGATGACGGCGACCCAAAAGGGGAGCTACCGCGAGACGCTGAACGCGACGACGTCGGCGGTACAGGCGGGCAACCCGCCCGCGATCGCACAGATCTTCGAGATCGGAACGCAACTGGCGATCGACAGCGGGGTGTTCACCCCCGTTGAGAACATCGTCCCCGACTCGGTCAACTTCGACAACTACCTCGATTCGGTGATGAGCTACTACCGGATCGACGGCAAGCTCCACTCGATGCCGTTCAACTCCTCGAACGCGATCTTCTATTACAACAAGAACGCCTTCGAGGAGGCCGGCCTCGACCCCGAGAACCCCCCCACGACGTTCCAGGGGATCACCGACGCCGCGAACACGCTCACCGAGGCGGGCGTCGTCGACAAGGGTACGACGTGGCCCAACCACTCGTGGTTCGTGGAGCAGTGGTTCGCAGAGCAGGGCCAGACGCTCGTCAACCACGAAAACGGCCGCGCATCCCGGGCGACCGAGATCTTCCTGGAGAGCGACGCCTCGAAGAAGATCTTCAACTGGTGGGCGGACCTCTACGAGAAGGACCAGTACCTCAACCCCGGCATCGAGGCCTGGTCGGAGGCCCAGCAGGCGTTCCTGACGCAGAAGACGGGAATGCTCGGTTACTCGACGTCGAGCATCGCGCCGATGAAAGAGGGTGCGAAGCAGAACGGGTTCGAACTCGGCACTATGAAACTGCCGACGCCCGGCGGCGTCCGGAACGGCGTCGTCATCGGCGGGGCGTCGCTGTGGACGCCCGCGAGCCTCTCCGATGCAAAGAAAGAGGCCGCCGGAGAGTTCATCGCGTGGCTGACGAAGCCCGAACAGCAGAAGCGCTGGCACAAAGGGACGGGCTACTTCCCCGTCCGCGAGGAGGCCATCTCCCAACTGAAGAGCGAGGGCTTCTACGAGAAGCACCCCAACTTCCTGACGGCCATCGAACAGCTCCGGGCGACGGAAGATATGCCCGCTACCCGCGGAGCCCTGATGGGGCCGTTCACGAAAGTTCGGACCATCGTCGAGGAGGGCTACGTGAATATGATCCAAAACGAGAACCGGAACGTCACCGACGTCCTCGGCAATGTCGACAGCGAGGCCGAGAAGGCGCTCAAATCGTACAATCAGAAGGTGAACTGAGGCGCTGCGACGAGCACCGAAGAGCGAACACCTCACTGTCACTCGAATGTCGGAATTCACGAAACCGTACGACTCCACGCTGCAGGCCGGACTGCTTCTCCTGCCCACAGCCGTCGTGCTCGTCGCCTTCCTCTACTATCCCGCACTCCAGACGGTGCGGCTAAGCTTCTTTCAGACGCTCCTGCTCGGGACGAAGCAAGCGTTCGTCGGGCTGGAGAACTACGCCACGCTCGCGACCTCCCACGCGTACCACGTCAGTATCCTAGTCAGTTTCGCGTTCGCCGCCGTCGTCGTGGTCGGCACGCTCGCGGCGTCGCTGTTTGTCGCGTACCTGCTTTTCGAGGTCGAGGTCGGCGAGTCGAGCTACCTGCTGATCGCGATCTGGCCGTACGCGCTCCCGACGGCCGTCGCGGCAACGATACTGATGTTTATGCTCCACCCCAACCTGGGCGTGATCACCTACTTCGTCGAATCGCTGACTGGTCTCTCGATAGACTGGTTCACGAGCGGTCCACAGGCATTCCTGGTCGTCGCCGTGGTCGCGATCTGGAAGCAACTCGGCTACAACATCATCTTCTTGACCGCGGCGTTGAACAACGTCCCCGAGACGCTGACCGAGTCCGCGAAACTCGACGGCGTGGGCCGGCTTCGAATGCTGTACCGCGTGTACGTCCCCCTGATTTCGCCGACGCTGGTCTTCCTGATCGTGATGAACACGATCTACGCCTTCTTCAGCACGTTCCCGATCATCGACCTGATGACGAGCGGCGGGCCCGGAAACGCCACGAACCTCCTGATCTTCAAACTGTACCGCGACGCGTTCGCGTACAGTAGTCTCGGGAAGGCGTCGGCGGAGTCGGTCGTCCTGTTCGCCATCGTCTCTGTCCTGATGTACCTCCAACTCCGCTACACGGACAACCACACCCACTACGCCTAACGATGTCCACAGAAACTACTCGGACGACCGAAACGAACGACACGGTCACGGCGCCGGTCGGCGTCGCGGATCTCTTCGGCGACCAGCTCTTCGTCCACCTCGGACTCATCGCCTCGGTGTTCCTGATGGCGCTCCCGCTCATCCTGGCGATCTTTATGAGCACGCAGACGCCGACAGAGGTCTACGACATCGCGAAGGTCGGCTTCGGGAGCGCCGGCCTGTCGAACTACCGCACCGCACTCACCGACTACAACCTGATGCGGTATATGATGAACTCCTTCGTGATGTCGGCGGTGATCGTCGGCGGCAAGGTCGCCCTGTCGCTGCTCGCCGCGCTGGCGCTCGTCTACTACCGCCTGCCGTACGAGCGGGCCATCTTTATGTTCATCCTGCTCACACTTCTGATTCCGGTCCCCGTCCGGATCGTCCCGCTGTTCCAGCTGATGGCCGACCTCGGGTGGGCGAATACGCTGCTGGCCATCACCGGTCCATACATCGCGAGCGCGACGGCGGTGTTCCTGTTTAGACAGCACTTCCTCTCGATTCCGGAGTCGTTGGTCGAGAACGCCCGGCTCGCCGGCGTCGGTCCGATCAGGTTCCTCGTTCGCGTCCTGATCCCGATGTCGAGGGGAATGATCGCCGGAGTGTCCGTGATCACGTTCGTCTATGCGTGGAATCAGTACCTCTGGCCGCTCATCGTCATCAGCGCGCAAAAGAAGCAGGTGATCCAGGTCGGCATCAAGTACCTCCAGGGAGCGAGTCAGTCCGGACTGACCCAGTGGGGACTGATAATGGCTGGCGCAGTCATCGCACTGCTCCCGCCGCTCGTCGTCCTGTACGCACTGCACCGCCCGCTCCTCGAAACGTTCGCGCTCCAACAGAAGTGACACGAATGACACACATACAACTCGACAACCTCACGAAACGGTTCGGGTCGGTCGAAGCAGTCGCCGGAATCGATCTGGCGATCGAGGAGGACGAATTTCTCGTGCTCGTCGGACCGTCGGGCTGCGGAAAGTCGACGACCCTCCGGGCGATCGCCGGTCTCGAAGACGTCACCGAGGGGACGATCGCGATCGACGGGCGCGTCGTCAACGATCTCCCCCCGAAGGACCGGTCGATCGCGATGGTGTTCCAGAACTACGCGCTGTACCCGCACATGACCGCGGCGGAGAATATGAAGTTCGGGATGCGCTCGGTCAGCGACTACTCCATCGCAGAGATCGACGACCGGGTCGCCGACGCCGCCGAGACGCTCGACATCGAGGAGCTGCTCGAACGGAAGCCCAAGAACCTCTCCGGCGGCGAGCGCCAGCGCGTCGCGATCGGGCGGGCGCTCGTTCGCGAGCCGCAGGTGTTCCTGCTGGACGAGCCGCTTTCGAACCTCGATGCGAAACTCCGGGTGCAGATGCGCGCGGAACTGCTCAAGCTCCACCGGAAACTAGAGACGACTACGGTGTACGTGACCCACGATCAGACCGAGGCGATGACGCTGGGCGACCGGGTCGCCGTCCTGGACGACGGCGAACTCCAGCAGGTCGCGCCGCCGCAGGAGCTGTATGACTTCCCCGAGAACCGCTTCGTCGCCGAGTTCATCGGCGAACCGGCGATGAACGTCCTGCCAGTGGAGGTGCGGGCCGAGGGCGGGGAGACCGTTGCCGTCCACGACGGGTTCGTCCTCGCCCTCCCGGGCGTCGACCGTCCGAGTGACGACGTCGGCGTCGCGAGCGGGACGGCGGCCACACTGGGCGTCCGCCCGGAAGACATCAGCCTCGCGTCGACCCTCTCCGACGGGATCGACACCTTCCCCGCCGAAGTGACGGTGACCGAACCGCTCGGCGAGCAGTTGCTGCTCCACTGCCAGGTCGGCGGCGACGAGTTCCAGGTGAAGGTCGAGCCCCGAAGCGAGATCGCGGTCGGCGAGTCGGTGAGGCTGGGGTTTGACCCCGACCGCCTCCACCTGTTCGATCGATCCACGGGTGACGCACTGTATCACTCGGCGACGCAAAGAGAGGGCGGCACGGCGGGGGTCGACGGCGAAGCGGTTGCCGGGCGCGACGGCGGCGTCGCGACCGAAGCCCGGCCGGAGTAGAGGTGACAAATTAGCGTGATTGGTAGGCCAGCCACCGGCGCAGATCCGACCGACGACGTCAACCTAATCGCCCACCGTGGGTGTGCCGGCCAGTATCCCGAGAACACGGTGTTCGCCGTGCGGAGCGCCGCGCCGCACGTCGAGATGATCGAGATTGACGTCCGGCGGTGCGGGTCCGGCGAACTCGTCGTGTTCCACGACGAGGACCTTGGACGACTAACCGACGAAACCGGGGTGGTCGCCGAGACCGATTGGGAGACTCTCCGGACGGTCACGATCGGTGGGTCCTCGGAGCCGATCTCGCGGCTCGAATCACTCCTCGGTGCGGTCCCCGCAGACGTCGCTGTCAACGTCGAACTCAAGCACGACGGGATGGCCGCCGACCTTCTCGACGTCTCGAAACGATACGAGAACGAACTCCTGTTCTCGTCGCTTTGGGCGGACGCACTCCGGGAAATTCGACGTCTCGATCCGGGAGCCAATCTGGCCTACGTCTTTTTCGACGGTCCGGAACTCGCGCTGTCAGTCGCGTCGGAGATCGGGTGTACCGCAGTCCATCCATCGATCGATCTCCTCTCGGCCACAGATTTCATCGACGAAGCACACGCTCTCGGAGTCGACGTCAACGCGTGGACAGTCACAGACAGGGCGATCGGTACCGACCTGATCGCCGCCGGCGTCGACGGACTGTTCGTCGACCGCTGGGACGTGTTCCGAACCGATGGGTATAGCGATTATCGCGAGTCCCGATAGATTTCTCGCCGGACGGTACGGCGAGAATCTCTGGACGGTGACGCGAATCATCATAAGGGACTCGGCCCGGGGGACGGTCACCGGTGTGACTCCGGCGACGGGCAGCGATTCGTCTCGTACAGAACGTATATATACCCTAGCGGCGCGCTTCGTGCGGATCGGTCAAAACCGAAATACCCGCGAAATCAGGTTCAAATATCGTGTAAAACCGCGTTTCGTGCCCGAGCAAGGTTTAAGTACTTCAGGTACTTACACATAGTAAGGTCAGTTCGGGCCGGGTCGTTTTTTGATCTGCTTTCCCCGGCCGCGGACGAGCCCCCTCCCCAGTATGAGTGACACACGCACCACAGAACACGTAGAGGACCGCAACGCGCCGGAGACGGAGCGAACGCGGACGGACGAACGGGAACACGAACACCGACACGAACACGAGGCCGAACAGGCGAGCGAGGAAGAGCACGTCTGCCCCGAGTGTAGCGGCACGCTCATCACGGACAGCGCCCGCGGCGAGACGGTCTGTGCGGACTGCGGACTGGTCGTCGACGAGGACTCGATCGACCGCGGCCCCGAGTGGCGCGCCTTCGACAGCGCCGAGCGGGATCGCAAGTCCCGCGTGGGCGCGCCGACGACGAACCTGATGCACGACAAGGGCCTGTCGACCAACATCGGCTGGCAGAACAAAGATGCCTACGGCAACTCCCTGTCGGCGCGCCAGCGCGAGCAGATGCAGCGGCTGCGCACCTGGAACGAGCGGTTCCGCACTCGCGACTCGAAGGAGCGCAACCTCAAGCAGGCGCTCGGCGAGATCGACCGGATGGCCTCGGCCCTGGGCCTCCCCGAGAACGTCCGGGAGACGGCATCGGTCATCTACCGCCGCGCGCTCAGCGAGGATCTCCTCCCCGGCCGCTCCATCGAGGGCGTCGCGACCGCGGCCCTCTATGCGGCCGCGCGTCAGGCGGGGACGCCGCGCTCGCTCGACGAGATCAAGCGCGTCTCCCGCGTGGACAAGATGGAGCTGACCCGGACGTACCGCTACATCGTCCGCGAGCTCAAGCTGGAGGTAGAGCCCGCCGACCCCGAGCAGTACGTCCCGCGGTTCGCCTCGGACCTCGACCTCTCGGACGAGGCCGAGCGGACAGCCCGCGAACTGCTGAAGAAGGCAAAGCGCGCGGCGATCCACTCCGGGAAGTCGCCGGTCGGCCTCGCGGCGGCCGCGGTCTACGCGGCGGCCCTGCTGACGAACGAGAAGGTGACCCAGAGCCAGGTCAGCGAGGTCGCCGACGTCTCCGAGGTGACGATCCGGAACCGCTACAAGGAGCTCCTGGAAGTCGAAGAGCCCGACGACGCCGGCGCGGTCGCGTAGGCGGGGAGGCGGGCCGCGAGGCGGCCGACTGCCAACATTTATTGACGTACCGGGATTCGACTCGGCTATGGTCGAAGCGTTTGTGCGGCTGTTGTGTCCCGAGTGCGGCAAAGACTGGGAGGCCCAACCGACGGCGCTCCCCGGTCACCGCGAGAACTTCACGTGTTCGGCCTGCGGGGCGACCCGCCGGCTCGCGGAGTTTATGCGGACCGAACACGACCTCGAAACCGTAAAGCAGTTCGAGTAACCGATCAGAGGTCGGGAACCGACGAGAGCGCCCCGCAGGCGTCGCATTTCAGCACGGTCGTCCCCTGTTCTTCGACGAGTCGCGTGTCCGGAGAGGCGCATTCGCTGCAGGTGACGAAGTCCTCGACGTAGGCGTCGAGCGCGTCCGCGACGCGCCGCTGTTTGAAGTCGCCGGTGAAGCGGGCGCGGTCGCGGTCGTCGATCTGCGCGCTCGTTCCGAGTTCGGACTGCATAAACCGGACCAGGTGATCGGGGTCGCGCGCGAGGCGATCGTGTGTCGCCTCGAAGTTCTCCCAGACCGTGACGTTCCCCTCGGGGCGGACGTCAGGGTCGGGGACCTCGAACCGCTCGCCGCCTTCGGCGATCTCGGGAGCCTGTTCGAGCGCTCGGTCGAGTTGGTCCTCGTAGTCCATACGGCGGGGTAGGAGACGCGTGGTGTAAAGCGTTCATATACCGCGCGCCCGAGACGACCCCGTCGACGGAGCGACGGCGTATCCCTCATCATTGAACACAGCAAATCGGGCGAATACGGGCGTTTCGGGCGGATATCCGACAGGTGTGTGTTAACGAGACTCAGGATAATAATATATCCTTCCAGTCGCAAGTGAGGGTTGCTCATGAAGAAGCAGGAGCTCATCCACCTTCACGGCCTGCTTGCGGAGGTACACACACAGGTCGAGGCGTGGGAAGACGAGGAAGTACCGCTCGAAGCGTATAACGAACTCGGCGTCCGACCCACCTCGATCCACAAGTCGAAGACCGACCACAAAGCCGCCGTCTTCAAACTGGTCAAAGGAATCACCTCCTCGATGGAGGAAGTCGAGCAGGACCGCGTCCCAGCGGCCGCCGACTGATCACGACGACTTCGCCGTTCCTCAGGACCCCACGCCCGCCAGCGACGGCGTCGCCGCCCCCGCGCTTCTATCCTCTCTCCCTCCGATCCGGACCGCGACCCCGAGCTACGCCTCTTCGTCCGGGTGCGCGAGCAGCTCCTCCTCGTAGTCGGCGACGGCCCCGATCACGAGCTGGGCGTCGTCCTCCGGGACGTCGAAGGCGTCGAGGCTGTCGGCGAGGTGCTCTACGGCCCGCTGGATGTGCGCCTCGGTGAACGGAACGTGGAGGTGCGCCTCCCGGACGGGGGCCGCGTCGTAGGTCTCCGGGCCCCCGGCGGCCTCACACAGGAAGTCGGTCTGGGTCCGCCGGAGCATTTCGAGGTCGGCGTCCGCGAAGAACGGACCGATCTCCTCGTCGTCGAGCAGTCGGTCGTAGAAGTCGTCGACGACGGCGCGGATCCCCTCGCGGCCGCCGAGCCGCTCGTACAGCGTCGATTGTGCCATACGTACGGGTATCTCGTCAATTCATACGAGAGTGTCGGTTCGAGCCGCCGATCGAGAACGGAACCGAAAGTCCAAGCGGCCGAGAAGTGATCAAGGGCCCAGTCGTGAGGGACGGCTCAGCCGTCCTCGACCAGGTCGTCGAACTCGGGGATGAGATCGTCGTCTTCGTCTCCGTCGTCGTCGCCCGTGGCGTCGTCGCCGTCGTCCGCTCTGTCGCCGTGGTCGTCTTCCTCGTCGTCTGCGTCCTCGACGGTCTCGACGGAGAGCACCTTGAGCGGGACGTTCTCGAGGCGCTGGCCGATCTCCTTGCGGGCGATCCGGGAGGCGTGTTCCTGCTGTTCGACGTTGAAGACGGTCATCTCCAGTTCGAGGGCGACGAGGGCCTCGTCGGCGGCGATGAACGCGGGCGGCAGTTCCTCGCCGTCGGGCGAGGTCCGCGACCCCATCGAGATCTCGACGTAGCTCAGATCGGGGTTGAGCATCTCGCCCGTCTTCGAGATGGCGATGCGGATCGCCTCGTCGGGCGTCGTCACGTCGTACACCGGGATGGCGGCCTCAACGACGACTCTGCAGTCCATACGAGTATGTAGCGTCGCCGACGGCATCAAAGGTTCGCCCGGGCCTACGCGCCGCGCGCCCGCAGGTAGTAGAAGAGGTACGTCTGCGCGTAGCCGGCGTACTCGCCGCCGAGGCGCTCGCGGAGCGCCCGCGAGGTCTCCGCGTAGCTCCCGCGGTCGCAGTCGGGGTAGTGCTCGGCGATCGCGCTCCGGATCCAGGTGTCCAGCGGGACCGCCTCCAGGTAGCCCAGCGAGAAGAGGAGGACGCAGTCGGCGACCTTGTCGCCGACGCCGACGAACCGCGTCAGCGATTCGCGGGCCTCCTCGTACGGCAGGCCGACCGCCTCGCGGGGGTGGGCCTCGCCGTCGGCGACCATCCGGGCCGTCTGCTGGACGTAGGGCGCGCGGTAGCCGAGCTTGAGGTCGCGGAGCTCCGATTCGGTCCGGGCGGCCAGCTGCTCGGGGCGGGGGAACGCCGCGAACGACTCGCCGTCGGCCTCGTGGCGCGTCCCGAACGCCTCGGCGAGCGCCGTCTGCATCCCGTGGATGCGCGAGACGCGCATCTGCGCCGAGCAGATGAACGAGATCAGGCAGGGAAACGGCGGGTCGCGGACGAGCCGCATCCCCCGATAGGCGTCGTAGGCGCGCTCGATGAGGTCGTCGTCGGGCGTCGCGTCGTAGATCGCGTCGAGGTCGTCGTCCAAGCGGAGGAGGTGCGTCAGGAGCGGGACGGGATCGGTCGTCGCCTCCCACTCCAGGGGGCCGTCGCGCTGGCGGACGCGGACGACGACGTCCTCGTCGCTGACGCCCTCGATCGGCGGCACGACCGTCTCGTACCACGCGTCGCCCCCGTGGACATCCATCGACTCGTACATCCGCCCGTCCGCGCGGTCCCAGAGGTACGACTGGCCGCTCTCCAGGGTCGCCTGGAGGTCGAAGGGGCCCGGAATCGACGACAGCGGGATCGCGCCGGACTCGAACGTCGTCGGAGCGGTCATCGACGGAGGGTAGGGACCGGCGGGTATCGGGGTTTCGATGCGCGGCCGGTCGCCCGAGGTCTGCGACCGCGGGGCGGCCTACCGGTTCCGCCCGATCGGGAACTTCACGCGCTCGGGCTCGTCGTTGAAGCGGTCGAGGATCCGCTCGTAGAGCGCGTTGCGGTTGCGGGTCGCCTGCCGCGACCGCGAGAGGAAGCGGAGCCGGAGTTCGACCCACGACTCGGTCTGGACGACGTTGACGGAGGGGCCCTCGCGCACGTCCAGGTCGACCGCGGTGCGATCGAGGCGGTTCCGGTAGGTCTTGATGCCGCGGCGCATCTCCTCGCCCAAGAGCGCGTCCGCCTCCTCGACCATCACCTCGCGGGCGAACGCGAGGTCGGTCTCGTAGGCCACCTGAATCGTCACCTCCGTCCAGACGAACTCGAAGAGCCTCGTGTCGTTGACGACCTGCGCCGACAGCACCTGCGCGTTGGGGACGGTCACGACCCGGCCGGAGGGCTGGCCCGACGTCACCAGGCGGCCGCCGACCTCCCACAGCGTCGTCGTGAGGAAACCGACCTCGATGACGTCGCCGCGGGTGTCGGCGATCTCGACGCGGTCGCCCACCGCGTAGGGGCGCTTCACCAGGATGTAGAACCACCCGATGAGCGAGAGCAGCGGCTGCTGGAGCGCGAAGGTGACGGCGAAGCCGACGACGCCAAGCGAGAAGAGGACGCCGAGCCACTGCTCTGTGAGCGCGCCGGCGACGCCGACGGCCGCGACCGCGCCGAAGGCGAGCCGGAGGACGTTGCGGGCGTCGTGACTCCGGCGCTTGTTCGCCACGCGGGCGACGAGCACCGACTCGACGACGAGGTAGGCGCCGGCCGTGGCCGAGAGCACGGCGGCGGCGTTCAGCCCGCGGACGACGAGCGGCTGGACGGCGATGTCGCCGAGCGCGGCGTCGGCGAGCAGCCCGACCGAGGGGACGAGCGCGGACGCGACCGCGAGCACCGCGGCGGCGACGAGCGAGAGGTATCCGACGGAGCGACGTACCACGGTCGCCACACGTCGGCTCGACACAAAAAACGGCGGGCTCGGGCCGTGCGTTTATGTACGAGAGCGGGACCACGGCGCGTATGCGCTGAGAGCTGTCCCGCGTCGGCCCGCGGTTGCTCGGCACGACCGGCGCGGACGTGGGAGCGAGAGCGGGAGTGCCGACTGTTCGCCTTTCGCGAGTCAGTTCCGGATGTGCTCGTCGGTCACGCGGGCGAGCCGCGCGGCCAGGTCCTCGTCGAACGCCGCGGCGGTGGCGCGCCACGCCCAGTTCCCGTCGGTCGTCCCCGGCTCGTTGAACCGCGCGTGGGAGTCGAGGCCGAGGACGTCCTGCATCGTCGTGAACGCCAGCACCGAGTCCGAGCGCCAGACCGCCTCGATCATCGACCAGGTGAGCTCCGCGCCGGCGCCGATGTTGTACTCCAGGCAGCTGCGCTGCTCGTCCGACAGCGACTCGTAGTAGCCGACGAGGGTGTCGGTGTCGTGCGTCGAGGTGTAGGCGACGCTGTTCTCGGGGTAGTGCATCGGCTGGTACATATCGCCCTCGCGGCACCAGTCGGCGTAGTGCGGCACCCGCATCGACGGGAAGCCGAACCGGTCCCGGAGATCGACGAGCCCCTGGTCCAGGAAGCCGAGGTCCTCGACGACGAACGGGAGGTCCCCGAGCCGCCGCTGGAGGGTCTCGAAGAAGTCGTGACCGGGCGCGTCGCGCCACTCGCCCGCCGCGGGCGAGTCCGCCTCGGCGGGGATCGCCCAGAACTCGTCGAACCCCTTGAAGTGGTCGATGCGGGTGACGTCGGCGAGGTCGAAGAGCCGCTCCAGCCGCCGGATCCACCAGCCGTAGTCGTTCGCGCGGAGCGTCTCCCAGTCGTAGACCGGGTTCCCCCACCGCTGGCCGTCGTCGCCCGGATTCGGCGGGACGCCCGCGACGGCCGCGGGGCGGCCGTCCGCGTCGAGGTCGAAGACCTCGGGGTTCGCCCAGACGTCGGCGCTGTCGAGCGCGACGTAGATCGGGAGGTCGCCGACGAGGTCGACGCCGCGGTCGTGGGCGTACGAGCGGACGGCCCGCCACTGGCGGTCGAAGACGAACTGGACGTACTCCCGGTAGGCGATCTCGTCGGCGAGGTCCTCGCGTGCGGCCGCGAGCGCCTCGGAGTCGCGGGCCCGGATCGGCTCCGGCCACGACGTCCACGCGCCGTCGTGGCGCGTCCGGAGCGCCATAAACAGGGCGTAGTCGGCGAGCCACGCGGACTCGCGCTCGCGGAAGCGCGCGAAGGCGTCGCGCTCCTCTTCGTCGATTCCGGGCCCGTCGCCGTCGTGGAAGCGCTCCGCGGCGGTCCGGAGGCGATCGGCCTTGTACTCGCGGACGCGGTCGTAGTCGACCTCGTGCGCCGAAAACTCGGGGACCGGCTCCAGGTCCGACTCGTCGAGGTGTCCGGCCGCGACGAGCCGATCCAGACTCACGAGGAGCGGATTCCCCGCGAACGCCGAGTACGCCTGGTACGGCGAGTCGCCGTGGACCGACGCGGTCGGCCCCAGCGGGCAGAACTGCCAGTAGGACTGCTCGGCGGCGGCGAGCCAGTCGAGGAACCGCCGGGCGCCCTCGCCCAGGTCGCCGATCCCGTGCGGGCCGGGCAGCGCGGTGACGTGGAGGAAGACGCCGGCGCGTCGATCGAACTGCATACTCGGACCAACTCTGGCAGGCAGTTAAGCGTGTGGCCGGGCGGCGGCGGAGCGGCGCCGCGCCGACGGCGCGAGGACCGGACAGTTAACACCGCGTGGGTCGTTGCTCCGGCCGTGCATCCGAAGACGGTCCTCATCACTGGCTGTTCGTCCGGGATCGGTCGCGCGACCGCGCTCGCTTTCCTCGAAGAGGACTGGCAGGTCTACGCGACCGCCCGCAACCCCGCCGACGTCGAGACCCTCGGCGAGAAGGGGTGTCAGATCGCGACGCTCGACGTGACGGACCAGACCGACGTCGACCGCGTCGTCGACCGGATCATCGAGGAGGAGGGCCACATCTCCTGTCTCGTCAACAACGCCGGCTTCGGGCAGATGGGGCCGCTGGAGGACGTGCCCACAGAGCGCGTCCACCGTCAGTTCGACGTGAACGTCTACGGTCCCCACCGGCTGGTCCGCGCGGTGCTCCCGCATATGCGCGAGCAGAAAGAGGGGACGATCGTGAACGTCTCCAGCGCCGCGGGGCGGGTCTCCTTCCCCGGCGGCGGCGTCTACGCGGGCTCGAAGTTCGCCCTGGAGGCGATGAGCGACGCGCTCCGCAACGAGGTCGACGAGTACGGCATCGACGTCGCGGTGATCGAGCCCGGACCGGTCGAGACCAACTTCAGCGACCGCGCCGAGCGCGAAGTGCTGGGCGAGGACGCCGGCGACGCCGACGGCGACCGAGAGGAGAACGAGGCCGACGACCGAGGAATGAGCGGACTGGACCGCTCCGGCGCCTACGAGTCCTTCTACGAGCTTTTCAGCGACACGCAGCTGATCGGCGGGGGCGGGCTCGGCGCGATCACGCCCGAGCGCGTCGCCGAGGACATCGTCGACGCCGCCTCCTCCACGAAGCCGCGGGCGCGCTACCAGCCCGGGACGGCCGCGCGGCTCACCGTCCTGGCGCGGTTCCTGCCCGACGCGTGGCTCGACGCCGGCTACCGGTACCTGCGGAAGCTCTGACGGACCGGCGGCATTGATCCGCAGTCCGCTACTCGCTACTCTAAGCAGGACGCCACGACGCGGAGCGCCTGTTCGCCGCGGACTTCCTCGGCGAGCAGCGGCACGCGCTTTACGTCCCGGCCGCGGAAGAGGTCGGTCGCGCGCTGGATCGCGTCCTGCTGGACCTGCCAGCGCCGCTGGCAGAACTCACAGTGCTCCAGGTCGGGCGCGACGATCCAGCGGTCTTCGACGGTGGCGTCGGTCACGTCCGCGAGGTCCTGCATCACGCGGTTGACCACGAGCGTCTGGACCGGGATGCCGTAGCCGTCGAGGCGCTCGACGAGGCGCTCGGTCTCGACGACGCTCATCTCCTCGGGGATCATCACGACCCGGAAGTCCGTCTTTGCGGGGTCCCGAAGCACCGTCCGCAGGCGCTCGATCCGCTCGCGGAGTTCGTCGAGATCGATCTCGGGCGCGGCGTCGTCCGAGCCCATCCCGAACATCCCCTTCACGCCCTCCATCATCCCGGAGAACTGCTGGCGGACCTTCGCGATCTTCCCGAGCATCGAGTCCATCATCTCGGGGAGCTCCAGGAGGCGGAGCGTGTGGCCCGTCGGCGCGGTGTCGACGACGACACGGTCGAACCGGGGGTCGTCCAGGTACGCAAGCAGCTGCTGCATCGCCGCGGCCTCGTCGGCGCCGGGCATCGAGCCCGGGCCCATCGCGCCGCCGAGGAGCTCTTCCATCCCGCCGAGGTCGCCGAAGGGAGATTCCGCGCCCGCACCCGCGCCAGCGCCGGTGAAGGGGTTGCCCTCGACGTCGGCGTCCTGGTCGAAGCCGCTCCCGGTCGCGTCGTCAGCGCCGCCGGGGCCGCTCGCCGCGTCGCCCGCCGCGGACTCGCCGCCGAACGGCCCCGCGACGACCGAGTCGGGATCGATCTCGGCCGCGTACAGCGGGATCTCCTCGCGGATGCGCGTCGGGTCGGCGGGCACGTCGACGTCGAGGGTGTCCGAAAGCGAGTGCGCGGGGTCGGTCGAGACGACGAGCGTCGCGACGCCGGAGGCGGCCGAGGCCAGCGCCGTCGCGGCGGCCATCGTCGTCTTGCCGACGCCGCCCTTCCCGCCGTAGAGGACGTAGTCCGGGGCGTCGATCTCGTCCGGCAGGTCCGTCGCGTCGTCGGTCTCGACGCGGTCGACCGGCTCGACGTCGACGGTGTGGTCGTGGTCTGCCTCGGGTGCGTCGCTGTCGTCATCGCCGGCGTCGTCGGCCTCGTCGACGGCGTCGACGTCGATGCTCGACATACGCGGCACGACGGGGTGGGGACTTGTGTACTTCTCGGTCGCGAGACAGGGCCATCGCGCGTCGGGGTGGTCGGGGG
This sequence comes from Halobellus sp. EA9, assembly GCF_051195055.1. NCBI lineage: Archaea > Methanobacteriati > Methanobacteriota > Halobacteria > Halobacteriales > Haloferacaceae > Halobellus > Halobellus sp. EA9. Next base: position 53,470 of record NZ_JBNTJW010000007.1, read on the forward strand.
CACCTTCACCGCGCGTGGGTCTGGAGACAACACGTGCGCCCCCGACCGCGGTCAGGATCCGGCGGCAGACGTGGTCAGCGTCCGCGGACCGGGTGGGTACGGTATCGGTACCCACACGACGTACGTTCCCTGCGCTCAATAAACCCCTCGCCGGGCCGTGGGAACGTCGTCGGCCTCGCCCCGCAGTCATACGCTGAGGAGCGTCTGCGTGAGGACCAGAAGGAATCCGCTCGCGTTCACGACCGCGGCCAGTTCGAGCGCCCGACGCGACGTGAGTGCCGTAAGCTCGCGGAGTCCGTGGTAGTGGATCCAGCCCGTCCAGAGGGTGGCCAACGCCGGAGGGACGAGCGTGACCGGGAGGGCCGCCCGGAACTGCGAGGCGAGCGCGTCGGCCGTCGCCGACGCTGACTCCCCGGCGACTCGGACCGCCGAGGGATCGGCGGTCGCGAGCAACACCCCGGCGCCGGCGAGCGCGCTCGCCGCCCAGGGGACGGTCCCCCAGCCGGCGATCGCCATCGCGTCACGTCCGGTCTCGAACGACTGGCGCGCGAGCGCGTACAGGGCGGCGGTGATGCCGACCCACGCGAGACACAGGGAGAGCCCCTGCGCTAGCGCTTCGATCCCGACGACGCGCCACACGACCGACCGGACGCCGATCCGGGCGGGCTCGGCACACCCCTCCGGCGTCCCGAACGTCACCGATTCGCCGTCGACGGTGAGGTTGGGGAAGTCGTTGGGCTCACAGAGGGACTCGTCGGGGCGGTCGGGGTTCGGGACGGTCGCCGACGGGTCGAAGCTGGTCGCAACGAGCCAGCCGACCGGGAGCAGCGCGAGGCTAGCGACGAGCGCCGAGAGCGCGACCACCGTGAGCGCCCGCTCGGCGGAGACGTCGCGCTCCCGGAAGTACGCTTTCGGGGAGAGAACAGCAGTTCGGGGCGCCATTCAGGCGGTCCGAACACGGAGTCGATCATAAGGCCTGGTATGAACCGTATACATCGATATATAGCTCGGATGGTCCGGCCTCGGGGGTCGCGAGGACGGATACGAACGGGGACCCTCTCCGATTACGTGTCGGTCACCTCAAGAAATATATTCCGCGTCCCAGATGTCGGGTCTGATGCCCTCCGGACCGACATCGCTGTTCGTCCTCCTGTTCGTCGTCCTGATGGCGTGGGTGGGAATCGCGACCGCCGTGGCGGTCGGCGTCGAACAGGGGCTGAAGCGGTACCACGGCGAATCGAATCGGATCGTCCAGCGGGAGTCTGAGGATGGATAGGGAGCGGGTCGCGGCCGCGACGGAAGTGCTCGGAGTGACCCTGGCGCTGATCGCCGGAGTCGGACTCGTCGCCGTCGCCGACTCCGGCGCGGTCCTGGACGACCCCGCCGACCTCCGAGTCCTCCTCACGATCGGCGTCGGAGCGGGGCTGTTCCTCCTCGGCGTGGCGCTCGAATCGCTCGGCGGGGAGAAACGGGCGTAGCGTTCGTCGGCTCCCGCTTCGGCTCACCCCCCTTCGAAGTAGTCGGCGAGGCGGTCTGCGGCCTCGGCGGCGCGGTCGGTGCAGAGCGAAAAGCGGATCCAGTCGTCGTAGGCGTCGCCGAAGGCCTCGCCGGGCATCCCCGCGACGCCGGCCTCGTCGATCAGGCGCTCGACGTTGTCCATCGTGCCGGGGAAGTCCTCGAACCGAGCGAGCACGTAGAACGCGCCGTCGGGCGTGGTGTAGTCCGCGCCCGCGGCGTCGAGCGCGGTGGTGAAGGCGTCGATGCGCTCGCGGAGCGTGTCGCGAACGGACTCGTAGTACGACGGCGGCGTCTCGTCGAGGGCGTGGGCGACGGCGGCCTGGGCGGGGCGGCTGCCGGTGACGTTCACGAGCATGTGTCGGGTCCGCGCCGCCTCGACGAAATCCTCGGGGAAGACCGCGTAGCCGACCCGAAAGCCCGTGATCGCCATCGACTTCGAGAACGAGGAGGTGACGACGACGTGGTCCCGATCGAGGGTGAGCGCGCTCTCGAACCGGCCCGAGAAGTCGAAGTGGTCGTACACCTCGTCGACGATCAGGAGGGCGTCCGCCTCGGCCGCGACGTCGGCGATATCGGCGACGGCGTCGACGTCGTAGACCGCCCCCGTGGGGTTGTTCGGCGTGTTGAGGACGATCGCCGCCGTGTCCGTCGAGGCGGCCGCGCGCATCCCCGCGACGTCGACGTGGCCGTCGTCGTGGACGGGGACGCGGGTCGCCTCGCCGCCGAGCATCGTCGCCTTCCCGGGGTAGTACGGGTAGACGGGGTCGGTGAGCAGGAACTCCGCGCCGGCGTCCCGTTCCATCGCTTCCGCCATCGCGAGGTAGTTGGCCTCGCCGGCGCCGTTGGTGACGACGAGTCGCGAGGCGTCGACGTTCCGGCGGGCGGCGATCTCCTCGCGGAGGACGCGCAGGCCCTCGCTCGCCTGGTACTGGAAGTCCCGCGGCTCGCCGTCGGCGTAGGTCTTCAGCCCCTCGCGGAGCGCCGCCGGCGGCTCCCAGTCGGGGTTCCCGGACACCATGTCGACGACGTCGCGGTCGGCGTTCACGGCGTACTGGATGACGCGGTAGAAGAGCGGCTCGTCGTACGCGTCGTCCGTGTCGGTCATTCGTCTTCGGTGAGGGAAGCGGCGTAGGTGTGTGTTTCGCTCTCGTCGGCGGACGCGACCGCGGACCCGACGCGGACGCCGCACCTTTACCCGTCGGCGTCGTTGCCGGGGATATGCGCGAGTTCGCTTCCGACCCGCCGATCGAGCGCCGCGTCGGCGACGCCCTGCGCGACGCCGAGGCGACCGTCGCCGTCGCCGAGTCCTGCACCGGCGGCCTGATCGGCTCGCTCCTGACCGACGTGCCCGGCTCCTCGGACTACTTCGACCGGTCGCTCGTGACCTACTCCTACGAGGCGAAGCTGACGTCGCTGGGGGTCGCGCGGGAGTCCCTGGACGACCACGGCGCGGTCTCGACGCCCGTCGCGCGCGAGATGGCCGCCGGCGTCCGCGACGTCGCCGGGACGGACTGGGGCCTCGCCACGACGGGCATCGCGGGCCCCGACGGCGGAACCCCGGAGAAGCCGGTCGGCACGGTGTTCGTCGGCCTCGCCTACCGGGGCGAGTGGGGCACCGGCGACTCCTACACCCGCGTCGAGCGCCACGAGTTCGACGGCTCCCGGACGCAGATCAAAGAACAGATCGCCAGGCGCGCGCTGTCGGCGCTCCGCGAGGCGGTCGCGGAGTCGTGACGGCGCGAGCGGGGACGATCCGACGAGGCGTTTCCCGCGGACCGGGAAGGCACAACGTTTGTAGGGCCCGGGAGCGGAGCCACATCCGATGAACAAAGAGGGACACGTGCTGAACGGCGCGCTCCTGGCGGTCGGCCTGGGCGTCATCCTCACCATCGACCCGACGACCGGATCGCTCCTCAGCGGCGGGGAGGGCGGCGCCTCGCCGGACCTGGCGACCGTCGCCGGCGACACGGCCTGGATGGTCGCGGAGCTGTCGCTGCCGGTCGTCCTCGGCGCGCTCTTTCCGGACGTCGACACCGCGTTCGGCCGCCACCGCAAGACGCTGCACAATCTGCCGCTGTTGGTCGTCTTCGTTGCGTTCCCGTACCTCTTCGGGAACCTCCAGTTCGTCTGGATCGGCGTCGCGACGCACTACGTGCTCGACGTCCTGGGCTCGAAGCGCGGCATCGCGCTGTTTTACCCCCTCTCCGGCAAGGAGTACGGCTTCCCGACCGGCGTGGCGACCTCAAGCCGGTGGGCGAATCCGGTGACGGTCGCGGTGACGGGAGTCGAACTGCTCGCGCTCGCGCTCGTCCACTACTACGCCTTCGCGCTCGACACGTCGCTCGCGGACGCCGGGAACGTCTTCCGGACGGCGATGGGCGTCTGATAGTGATTACTCTCACTGTTTACCGCCGAACGCCACCCCCGGTAACGGCGTTCGGCGGTAAGAGACGAGAGTAATCACTATGAGGCCGGCTAGTACACGCTCACGGCGTCGAAACGACCGTCGTACGCGATGTGGTCGGGATGGGTCGGCTCCGTGCCCGAGAGGAAGATCCGCTCGATCTTCTTCCAGGTGTTCTCGTATCCCAGGTGCGCGAACTCGACTGCCGCCCGGGCCCGATGGCGGAGGCCGTCGCGGCGCAGGACGCGCCGGGGCGCGCCCTCGCGGAGCGCCGCCACGAGGTCGGCCTCGCTCTCGATCCGGCGCTCGAAGACCGTCCAGACCTCGCCGACGCTCCCGAGCAGGTGGGCGTACGAGGAGCCGAACCCGGGGAGGTCGACGTCAGCGGCGACCGCCCGGGCGCGGCGGTTCTGCCGCGGCCAGGCCTTGAAGTTGTGCGTCTCGACCGCGTGGAGTCGGTCGCGGTGTTCGGCGACCGCGTCGGCGTCGAGGCTCACCGTGAGGAACTCGGGGTGCGGCACGAGCGCCGCGGCGCCCTGTTCTTCGAAGGCCGACAGGGCGCCGTCGAGGGTGATGAAGTCCGGGACCGGCTCGGAGAGCCCCACGGCGAGGACGTGGCGGCGGTTCCGCCACGACCCGGTGAACACCTCGCGGCCGGGGACCACGAGCAGGTCCTCGTCGGAAAAGCGCTCTGCGCGCTCGCGGATCTCCGGCAGGCGGGTGAAGTGGGGGGCGTACACGAGGACGTCGAGGCCGCGGGCCTTCGCGCGGGCGACCACGCGCTCATTCAGGATCTTCACGTGGAGGTCCACGCGGGTCGACGCCGCGTCGGTGTCGGGGTCCGCGTCGGTATCGGCGTCAACGTCGGCGCTTCGGTCGACGTCGTCCGCTCGCCCGCCCGCCGCCGCTGTCGGCTCGGCGGACGCGGGCTCCCCTCCGGGCGCGGCCGTGTCGGTCACGTCCACCGATCCGCTCGGCGTCCGGTTAGTGATTTCCATTCGCCGGCGGCTGCGGAACGGTTTTGTCACCCCTGGCCGTGCGTTCCGGTATGTCCCTGTGGAAGTGCGGCATCGGTGGCTGCGCGGAGCGCTTCGAGGACATCGAGTCCGCCATCATCCACCAGACGGTGGACCACGACCGCCACGAGTGTGCGGTCTGCGGCAGCGTCGTCCCCGACGGCTACTTCGCGATCCGCCACGCCTTCGAGGAGCACTCCCGCGCGGAGTACGTCCGCGCCTACGACGCCGACTCGACGGCCGTCCGCGTCCGCGAGGACGTCAAATCCGAGATCGAAGCCGAGGCCGACCTCCGGACCGTCGTCGAGGAACTGAAGCGCCGCGACGCGCTGTGAGGACCCGCCGCGCCCTCCCGCCGCAGGCCGCCCCGAGCGCGACGTGACATAGCGAATCGAAAAGAGACAGACCCTCGGGAGCCGATCGGCCGCTCAGCGCTCGTCGCTGTCGAGGACGCGGATCTGGTCGCCGCGGACGGTGACCGGAATCGGGACCGTCGCCTCGTAGAGCTCGACGGTGACCTGGTCTTTCGTCTCGTCGATCCGCTGGACGCGGGCCTTCTCGCCCTTGAACGGGCCGGCGATCAGCTCGACGATGTCGCCCTCGGCGATGCCCTCGACGTCGGGCGTCGGCGAGAGGAAGTGCTCGACCTCGGCCATCGAGGACTGCCCGGCCTGGCCGCCGCTCTCGACGAGGCCGCGGGCGTGGGGGATCTCCTCGAGGACGCGCGTGATCACGGCGTCGTTGTCGGCCTCGACCATCACGTAGCTCGTGAGCGAGTCCGGCGCGAGGACGGCGTGGATCTCGTTTTCCTCGCGGTTGGCTATCATGTCCGCGACGGTGCGCTCCTGGCTGGCGGTGGTCTTGACCGAGTAGATCGGCACCTCAGACACCTCCCGGGAGGAAGCTCATAATCGCGTAGATGAGAAAGCCCAGGAAGCCGACGAGGACGATGCCGGCGCCGGCGATGAGACCGATCTGTGAGAACTCCTCCCACGAGGGCGTGCTGGCCAGCTTCAGCACCCGCACGTAGCTGGTCAGGTCGTACTTGACGTCCATCTTGTCTCTCCAGTAGTGCGTCGGGCTTTTTCTATCTATTGATGCGCCGACCGGGCCGCGAGATCGGCCGAAGCCGCGGCTCCGCCGTCGAGACGGGCGTAGGAGAGACGAGCGGATCGGGAGCGAGACCGAACGAACGCCAAAAACGCGCGGGATCGGGAGTGGACTCCGGCGAGGCGGCTATTCGACGTAGTCGATCTCGGGCTCGCCGCCCTGACCGCCCTGGCTCTGGTTCTGCTTCCGACCCTGTGTCTGGCCCTGGCTCCCACCCTGCGGCGGGGCCCGCGGCTGGGCCTCCTCTTCCTCGCTCCGGCCGTAGATCTGCGGCGACTCGACGCCGGTGACGACGATCATCGTCCGCATCGTGCCGTCGATCTCCTCGTCGACGGAGGTCCCCCAGATGATCCGGGCGTCGGGGTCGATCCGGTCGTAGATCTCCTCGACGACGCCCTCGGCCTCCTCGATGCTCATGTCCGACCCCCCGGTGACGTTCACGAGCGCGGAGTTGGCGCCGGAGATGTCGACGTCCAAGAGCGGCGAGCGGAGCGCGCTCTTGACCGAGTCCTGGGCCTTCGACTCCGAGTCCGACTCGCCGAGGCCGATCATCGCGACGCCGCCGCGCTCCATCACGGTCTTGACGTCGGCGAAGTCGAGGTTGACGAGGCCGGGCTTCGTGATCAGTTCGGTGATGCCCTTCACAGAGCGCATCAGTACCTCGTCGCTCACCTTGAACGCCTGCTTGACCGGGAGCTTGCCCACGGCGTCGAGCAGGCGGTCGTTGGGGACGACGATGACGGTGTCGGCCACGTCGCGGAGTCGCTCCAGGCCCGCCTCGGCGTTGGTGCGGCGGACCTCGCCCTCGGCGGTGAACGGCGTCGTGACGATGGCGATGGTGAGCGCGCCGGCCTCGCGGGCGGCCTTCGCGACGACCGGAGCCGAGCCCGTGCCGGTGCCGCCGCCCAGGCCGGCGGTCACGAACACCATGTCCGAGCCGTCGATCGCCTCGTAGATCTCGCCTTGGGACTCCAGTGCGGCCTCCTCGCCGACCTGGGGGAGCGAGCCCGCGCCGCGCCCCTGGGTCTTCTGTTCGCCCATCAGGATCTTGGTGTCGGCCTCGATCTCGACGAGGTGCTGGACGTCGGTGTTGGCGGCGACGAGCGTCGCGCCCTCGATGCCCTCCTCGTGCATCCGGTTGACGGTGTTCCCCCCGGCACCGCCGCAGCCGACGACCGTGATGTCGGTCTGGAGGTCGACCAGGACCTCCTGGAGTTCCTCGTCGGTCATCGTCCCGGTTCGTGGCGCCTCGTCGTCGGCGTCGACGGGGCTCCCATCCCCCGTCCCCTCGGCCTCGTCTATTGCGTCGTCGACGATGGAGTCCATTGTATGGCCGTCCGTACCGGATACAGCCTAATTATCTTTCCCCCTTTTGTCTGACGCGCGTCTGACGCGCAGACCGTTCGAGGCGGCCGTTCGCGGGAATTATTCGAAATCGGCCGCGGATCCGGCGCCCGGAGCGGACTCAGAACTGATATCGGGCTCGGGGAGCGGGAACCGCGCGGTCTCGGTCGTCCGGACCTCCTCGGGAGTGACCTCCCGGCCGTCGACCTCGACGGCCTCCCCCGCGGCCAGCCGGCCGAAGGCGGGGCCCTCTGGAACGCCGGCCTCCGCGGCGGCCGCCGGGTCGAACGTCTCCCGGGTCGCGGCGACCTCGCGGTCGGTCGCGGCGACGTCGTCGTACTTCTCGCGGAGGATTCGACAGACCGCGTCGACGAGCGCGTCGAGGGAGTCCGCGTCGGTGACGGCGGCGCGGCCGCGCGGCTTCGTGCCGCCCTCGACCGTCTCGAAGGCGAGGACGCGCTCGGCGACCGCGTCGAACGTCGCCTCCCGGTCGATGCCGGCGGCCTCCGCGAGCAGGTCGCCGGGGAGGGAGACGACGGTGACCGCGTCGGCCGCACTCGACGAGGCGGCCTCGGCGGGCGCGCCGAACCGCAGTCCGTTGTCGATCGAGTCGAGGTCGTCGGCGCCGTCGAGCGCGTCCACGAGCGCGAGATCGACGCCGCTCGTGACGCGGAGCCACGTCTCGTCGACGACGCGGTAGCCCAGGTCCTCGATCACGGCCCGGAGGTCAGACTCGGAATCGGAGTCGCCGTCGGCGACGAGCGCCCGGGTCGCCGCCGACTGCGCGAAGGCCCGGTCGACGGTCTCGGCGTTGGCCTCGGGCGCGCCCATCGACTGACGGACCCAGTCGGCGGCGACGTGGCCCACGCGCCAGTCGGTCTCGCGGAGGACCCGCTCGAACTGCGGGGCGTAGTGGCCGCCGCCGAAGCCGACGACGTGGCGGCGCTGCGGCGGCTCCGACTCCGACTCTGACTCGGCCGCCTCGGCGTCGGCCGCGACGCCCGACAGCTCCAGCACCGCGCGGGCGACCGCCTCGGCGCCCGCGGGATCGCTCCACTCGGACTCGCTGCTGCCGAGTTCGACGAACAGCGAGGGCGCGCCGACGTCCGAGGGGCCGTGGTGGGTACACTCGATGCCGACCTCGTAGCCGTCGGGTGCGTGGCGGTCGAACGCCGCCAGAACCGCGCGCTGGACGTTCGGACAGGCGCGGGCGAGCTCGCCCGGCTCGCCGCCGAACTCCGCGGGCCCGAAGTTGCCGGTGAAGTGCGCCGTCAGGAGCGGGCCGGTCTCGCCCGCGTGCCGCGAGAGGAAGGCGACGAACTCCGGCTCGGTCGAGAAGGCGTCGGCGACGCCCGAGAGTTCGAGGTGCCACTCCGCGAAGGTCCGGAGCTCGAAGTCGCCGTGGCGGTAGTACGTCCCGCCGCCGTCGGCGTTGCTCCGGGCGTCGTCGGTCCGCGCCTCCCAGTCGACGAGCGAGCGGAGCGCCTCGCCGATCGCGACCGACGCGTCGTCCGCCCGGCTCACTACGAGTCCGATCACGCTCGGCTCTGAGCGCTCGGCGGTGTAAAAGGTCTCGAAGCGGCGGAGGTCGGAACGACCGTGGCGATGGAGCGACCGGGGCGATCGGGGCGACCGGCGTCAGTCCGCGTGCTCGGGCTCCGGAATCGGCTGACCGCGGATGTTCGCGACCGTGCGCTCGCCGAGCAGCCGGAGCTCCTCCCGGCGCGTGGCGAGGAGCGCGACGCCGAGGACGACGTACAGCGCGGTGTAGGCCAGCAGGACGTAGATCGAGTACGTCTCCGCGAGCGCCTCGGGATAGATCCGGATGAACGCGAACTCGATGAGCACCTGCGAGACGAAGAGCACGAGGAGGACCACCGCCTCGCGGACGCTGATCCGGAAGTTCACCAGGATCGCCAGCGCGAAGAAGCTCTGGGCGGCGGTCAACCAGATCTCGGCCGCCTGCTTGAAGTCGAACGGGAGGACGCCGATCGCGCCGAGCGAGATGCTGTAGACGACCGCGAGCGTCCCGATGAGGAGCGTCCACTGATTGAGCTTCGAGGAGATCAGGGCGTTGAACGCCGCGGTCGCGCGGGCCTTGTTCACGAGGTAGGCCGTGACGATGAGTTCGGGGCTCTCGGAGGCCAGCGGAGCGATCCACTGGATCATAAAGAACTCGGGAATGCCGTACTGCAGGCCCAGTTTCTCCAGGCCGTGGGCGAACGGCTCGACGGCGGTGAGGATCAGAAAGCCGGAGTACGCGAAGAGCACCAGGACGACCGGGATCCGCACCGTTCGAGGCTTGGCCTGGAAGTAGGCGGGCACGCCGACCTGCTCGTCGTGCTCGTCGACGTCGCCGCGGACGATGATCCCGATGTAGGTGAAATACAGCCCGACGAGGACGATCGTATCGACCATCCCGATCCCGCCGTTGAGCGGGACGAAGAAGGCGAACACCGTCGCGGCGAAGAGAAAGAGGATCTCGGTGGCGATGCTCGGATCGAGCTTGACGGCGTCGCGGAGGCGGCCCTCGCGGTCGACGACGCTCCCGTCGTCGCGACCGCCGGTGGTGGCCTTGTAGATCGAGAAGAGCGCGATCCCGGACCAGCCGAGGCCGATGAGGATGCGGTTCGCCCCGGTCATGTTCGCGACTGCGAGGTTCGCAGCGGCCGAGTTCCCCGGATCGGCCCCGGCCTGCCACGCGTAGAGCGCGTCGACCGCGTACTCCGGCGCGACCGCCAGGACGGCGAGCACAGCGAGCGCGAACGCCCGCGGGACGTCCTTCTCGGCCGTCTCGGCGCCCCACGCGAGCAGGAACGAGGCGCCGAGCACGGCGAGGCCGCTGACGGCGACGGTGGTCAGCGGGGCGAACCCCTCGGCGATGCTCGTTGCCCAGGACACGACCCACGGAAGCGTCAGGACGACGGCACCGCCCAGGGCTGTGAGCGGATGGCGCAAGCGCGAAGTCATCACCGGAGATTCGGACCCTTCCGCGCCTATTTCTTGTGGTTTGCGACGCGTCGGATTGGGGAGCAGTATCGAGGCGAACGGAGTGCTATTGTGACAACAGTCCGCGCGGCTCCCGCGGCGGGAGACCGGCCGCCGGGACACCATTTAATTCGGTCGCCGGCCGACGGAGGGGTATGCAGGTATTCGGACTCCTCGGGAACCCCGTCGAGCACTCGCTGTCGCCGCCGATGCACGAGGCGGCCTACGAGGCGCTCGGCCTGGACGCCCGCTACGTCACCTTCGAGCCCGACCGCGACGCCGCGGCCGCGGCCGTCGAGAGCGCCGAGACGCTGGGGATCGCGGGGCTGAACGTCACCATCCCGTTCAAGCGGGACGTCCTCGATGCGGTCGAGCCCGACGGCGTCGCCCGCCGCGTCGGCGCCGTGAACACGATCGACTTCTCCGCGACGCCGCCGACCGGCCACAACACCGACGTCGCGGGCGTCGAGCGCTCCTTCACCCACCACGGCGTCGCCCTGGAGGACCGAGACGCGGTCGTCGTCGGCGCGGGCGGCGCGGGGCGGGCGGTCGCGTTCGCGCTCGCCGACGCGGGCGCGAGCGTCCACGTCGCGAACCGGACGGTCGAGCGCGCGGAGTCGCTGGCGGCGGACGTCCCCGGCGCGACCGCGGGCGGCCTCGACACGCTCGATCGGGTCGCGGACGCCGACGTCCTGGTCAACGCGACGAGCGTCGGGATGGAGCCCGACGACGGCGTGACGCCCGTCGATGCCGAGTACCTCCACGGCGACCTCGCGGTGCTGGACGCCGTCTACGCGCCGATCGAGACGCGGCTCCTCCGGGAGGCCGCAGCGGAGGGCGCGACGACGATCGACGGCGCCTGGATGCTGCTGTTCCAGGGCGTCGAGGCCTTCGAGCGCTGGACCGGCCGCGACGCCCCGGTCGAGGCGATGAACGAGGCGTTGCGGGCGGAGCTGTAACGCGGACGCCGCGGGCGACGGATCAGCAGTGGCTCGCGGCGGGCCCGACCGCCGGCGAGTCGATCTCGACTTCCAGGATGGTCGCCGACTGGCCGTCGTCGGGCCGGTGGACCATCCGGTAGACCTCGCCCTCGCAGGCGTGATTGAGCGCGCCGTCGCTGCCGTAGCCGTCGATGTGGGCGTAGTCGCCGGCGGTGAGCGGGCCGTCGGTGGTCCAGACCTGGTCCCACCGCACCGCGTTGCCGTCGCCGTCGACGACGTAGAAGTCCTCGCCGGGTTCGATCCGTCCCCCGGTGAGCGTGATGTTCACGTACGGGCGGTCGTCGGTGTTGCCGGCGCCGTCGGCGACGTACTCCGTCTGGTGGCGGTACTGCGGCGTGGGTTCGCTCGGCATCTCGATGCCGAGGAGGAGGCCGCCGAAGACCGCGACGATCGCGACGAGGATCGCCAGCATCAGCGCCGTGCCGATCGCGGGCGAAACGGCACGCGTCGAGCCCCGGATGGAGGGGTCCATAGACAGAGATGCCGCCCGTCACGGATCAGTGTTCCCTCCGGAGTATCGGATCTGAAACTGCGGTGTCACGTGCGGCCGCGCGACAGCATCTCGTCAGTCGTCAGTCGTCAGTCGTCGGCGTCCGATTCCACCGTCCGGGAGGCCCGGCGGCTGGCGCGCTCGACGAACTCCTCGGGCAGTTCGTCGATCTCGCCCGCCTGGACGCCCCACAGGTGGGCGTAGAGGCCGTCCTCGGCGAGCAGTTCCTCGTGGGTGCCGCGCTCTTTGATCCGCCCGTCTTCGAGGACGACGATCCGGTCTGCGTCCTTGATCGTCGACAGCCGGTGGGCGATGCTGAAGGTCGTCCGGTCCTCGGTGAGGCGGTCGAGCGACCGCTGGATCAGCATCTCCGTTTCGGTGTCGACGTCGGAGGTCGCCTCGTCGAGGACGAGGATGTCGGGGTCGCGGAGCACCGCGCGGGCGATCGAGAGCCGCTGGCGCTGGCCGCCCGAGAGCTTCACGCCGCGCTCGCCGATCTCGGTGTCGTAGCCGTCCGGGAGGTTCTCGATGAACTCGTGGGCCTCGGCGGCCTTCGCGGCCTCGACGACCTCCTCGTGGGTCGCACCGAAGGTGCCGTACCGGATGTTCTCCGCGACGGTCCCGTAGAACATAAACGTCTCCTGGCTGACGTAGCCGATCGACTTCCGGAGGCTGGGGATCGTCACCTCGCGGACGTCGGTGCCGTCGATCGAGATCGATCCCTCGTCGACGTCGTACATCCGGAGGAGAAGTTTGAGGACGGTCGACTTCCCCGCCCCGGTCGGGCCGACGAGCGCGAGCGTCTCGCCGCCGTCGACCGCGAAGGAGACGTCCTCGATCGTCGTCTCCTCGGCGTCGTAGCCGAAGGTGACGTCGTCGTAGACGACCCGGCCCACGTCGACGGCCAGCGCTTCGGCGTCGGGCGCCTCTTCGATCCGCGCGGGCTCGTCCATCAGCCCGAAGATCCGCGCGGCCGACGCGTAGGCCCGCTGGTACATGTTGATGATCTGTCCGAACTGCGCCATCGGCCAGATGAACCGCTGGGTGAAGAGGATGAAACCGACGAACTCCCCGGGGGTGAGTCGGCCCGTGAAGAAGAACGGCGCGCTCCCGGTCTGCTGGTAGGTGAGCACCCAGACGCCGCCGAGGACGAAGGTGAGCACGAAGCCGACCCCCGAGAGGACCCGCAGGCCGGGGAAGAACTTGATCCGCGTGCCGATCGCCTCCCAGTTGGCGTCGAAGTAGTCCTGTGAGACGTCGTCGACGCGGTCGGACTCGAAGTCCTCGGTGTTGGCGGACTTGATGACGCCGATGCCGCCGAGGTTGTTCTCCAATCGGGAGTTGAGCTGGCCGACCGACGAGCGGACCTCGGCGTACTGCGGTTGGATCGTCTGCACGAAGCGGTAGGTGAAGAAGGCGATGAGCGGGACGACGACGAGCGTGACGAGCGCGAGCTGCCAGTTCCAGTACAGCAGGATACCGGCGATGCCGAGCACCATCACGCCCAGCCGGAACGCGGAGTTCATCCCGTCGTTGAGGAATCTCTCTAATCGGTTGACGTCGTTCGAGAGGATCGACATCATCTCGCCGGTCTGCTTGTCGGCGAAGAAGTCCATGTTCAGCCGCTGCATCTTGTCGTAGGTGTCGGTCCGGACCGCGTGCTGGATGCGCTGGGCGAAGGCGTTCCAGCCCCAGTTGCGCGTCCAGTGGAAGGCCGCGCCGCCCAGGAAGGAGACCGCGATGAGCCCGGCCGAGAGGTAGAGCTGGTCGATCTGCGTCGCCGGGAGCCACGCGTCGGGCACGAGCCACAGCGAGAAGGGCCGCGTGTCGAAGAAGATCGAGTCGACCGCCACCGCCAGGAGGATCGGCGGCAGGAGGTCGAGCACGCGAGCGACGACGCTGGAGACCAGCCCGACGAGGAACGCGGTGGCGTTGTCGCGGCCGTACTCCGCGAAGAGCCGCCGCATCGGGTTCTCCGCGCGCTCGCGTTGGCGCTCGAAGGGATCGTCGTCGTCAGCGGGGACGTCCATCGTCGTCTCTCGGGGCTCGTCGGACCTAAAGGGTCGGTTCGGAGCCGAATTCCCCGGTGATCGGCGACGAGGGCCTAGAGCGCTCGCCCCTCGACGTCGGGGTCGATCCCCGCCTCGACGAGGTCCTCGCGGATCCGCGCCCGGAGCGGATCGGGCACGGTGTCGCGGGCGACGGGCACGGCCGTCTCGCCGTCGCCCTTCACCTTCCAGTAGAGCACGCACGCGGAGGGCGCGTAGAACTCGATGCTGTACCGGTCGCCCGTCCCCTCGTAGTGCGCCCGCGCCGCGTACCCCTCGGCGTGCCAGCCGTCGAGGGCGTCGAGGGCGTCGACCCGGTCGTCCTCTGCCATACGCCGACGCACGGACGCGACCGCCCTCGGCCTTTCGCTTCTCTTTCGCTCTTCGCTTTCGCGACCGGATTACGCCTCCTCGTCCGGCCCCCAGCGGCCCGCGATCTCGACGCGGTCGCCGATCTCGATGCCGCGGTCGACGGTGTAGTTATACGGGACTTCGAGGACGTACTGTCCGCGGCCGGCGTAGCGGGTCAGCTCAGAGTCAGACGTGCCTTCGGGCGGGAGCTCGGCGTGGTGGATCTGCGTGATCCTCCCGTCGGCGCCGATGAAGACGATGTCGAGCGGGAAGGCCATCTCGCGCATCACGTACGCGTGGCGCTCCTCGGCGTCGTGGACGAAGAGCATCCCCTCGTTCGGCCCCAGGGAGTCGGTGTCGCTGAGTCCGGTGTAGCGCTTCTGGAAGGTGTCGGCGACGCGGACATCGACCGACGCGAGCGTCTCGCCGGTGTCGGCGTCGACCACGGCGACGGTCGTGCGTTCGTAGTCGCCGATCGGGAGCAGGCCGGGGTTCGTCGCGACCGCGACGGCGCCGAGCGCGAGGAGGACGGCGAGAGCGACGGCGACCGCGTAGAGCGTCCGTCGATCGGGCATATGACGGGGTTCGAGTGGACGGGCCTAAGCGTTCCGTCGCTCGGGATTGGAAACGGTTATACACGTGAGCGGACTCGTTTCGCCTGCGGGCTCGTGGTCTAGTGGTTATGACGCTTCCCTTACAAGGAAGAGGTCGGTGGTTCGAATCCGCCCGAGCCCACTGAAATCTGCGAGCGACAGCGAGCAGGATTTCTGTTACTGAGGGCGATTCGAACTCAGAGAGTCGCAGCGCCGAGCGGAGCGAGGCGACCGTCTCTCGATTAGTTCGAATCCGCCCGAGTACGACAGAACCCCTACGACGCTCGAAGCGACAGGATCACTCCGAGTCCCGGCTGCGGAAGCGACTCCCGCGGCCGAAGAGCCGCTCGCGGAGCGTCCGATCGGAGGGCCGCTCGGCGAGCAGGACCGACGCCTCGACGTGGTGCGAGACCGAGAAGTGCAGCGAGTCGGTGACGAGCCGCGAGAGCAGGCCGCGCTCTGTCGCGCCGAGGATGAGCATCGTCGAGTCGGCGGCGCGTCGCTCGATGGCGTCCTCGATGTCGCCGGCGGTGTCGATCGTCCGCGTCGCGTCCGAGAGGTCCTTGCGCTCGGCCCACTCGTCGAGGAACGCCTCGCCGGCCTCGCGCTCGTCGTCGCCGTCGACGACGTGGAGCAGTTCGACGGCCGAGCCCGCGACCGACTGGAGCGTCCGCGCGATCTCGCCGCCGAGCTCGGAGTCGAGTCCCGCGGCGATCGGCAGGAGGAGCCGCGAGGGATCGAGGCCGCGGTCCTTGATCACGAGGAAGTCACACGGCAGGCGGTTCGTCAGCTCGTCGATCGGCCGCTCGGCGCGGGCGGACTTCCACAGCCGGTCCTCGCCCCAGCCCATCGCCACGAGGTCCGGGCGGGTCCGCCGCGCCCGGTCGAAGACCGCCTCGAAGGACCGCGAGGAGACGATCGTCGAGGTCTCGAACGCGACGTCGTAGCCTCTGTGAAGGAGACGACGACGTGAAAGAGGTTGCCGAGCGGGATCGCCAGGAACGCCAGGTAGACGATGGCGGTGCGGGAGATGGTATCCCGCGCGGCGAAGTTCATCCAGACGACGCCGGCGACGATGAGCCCCGCGAAGACGGCCTTGAAGAACAGCTCCGAGGCCGGCGTCACGACGCCCTTTTCGGCGATGTCGACCGCCGTGCGCATCGTCGCCGGATCGAAGACGCCGCCGTACGCGAGGACGACCGCGCCCGCGCCCCCGCCGAGGAAGTTCCCCGCGAGGACGATCAGCCAGTGGCGGAGGAGCGCCGGGATCGACGCCAGCCGTTCGAGCGTGAGCGCCACTGGCGGGAGGGTGTTTTCGGTGTAGAGTTGGTAGCCGCCGATGATGATGTAGACGAACTCGAGGGGGTACAGGAGCGACGCGATCACCCGGCTTTCGGTCCCGGTCGACATCGACGCGTAGAGGAGGAACGTGATCGTGATCGCGAAGCCGGTGGCCAGGCCGCTGAAGAAGAGCTTGCGGGTGCCCGAGGTGATCTCGTGGTCCGCGTCGGCGACGATCCGCTGGAAGACCTCGTCCGAGGAGAACCGATGGGGACGACCTCCCCGCTCGAGGGCACGCTGTTCGTCGACCGCGCGTCGTCGGTCGAATCCGAACCCGAGTCGCACATTACCGATCCGACTCGCCGGAACGGTGAAAAAAAGCCCCGTTCGGCTACGTGGGCGCCACCACCCGATCGCCGCTCCAGCAGTCGACGAATCGGGCCACTAGGGGTGGTTCGACCGTTCCAGACGGCCGGTTCGCTTTTGTCGTTTGGACCCTAGTTGAGAGATGGTATGGTCTGCCACCGCAAGAAATCGCACGCGAAGCGCGGAGCGACGACCGGGGCCGCCGTGGGCGCGGCGCTCGGCAGTCCCTTGGGGCCGTTCGGCGCCGGAATCGGCGCGGGGTTCGGCGGCGCGACCGGCTATCTCGCGGGTCGCGTCCGCGACGACTTTGGCCCCTGATCGGCGCGGGCGTAGACGCCGTCCGGTGCCGGAATCCCACCGACAGCAGAGCGATCCGAAACCCTTTTTTATATACTGGGCCTCGGTCGAACTGCGCGCCGCCTTAGCTCAGACTGGGAGAGCACTCGACTGAAGATCGAGCTGTCCCCGGTTCAAATCCGGGAGGCGGCATCCGATTTCTACGCGATTTCCATTGGAGAAGCTTTCGCACTCGACTGAAGATCGCGCTGTCCCCGTTCCCGCGAGTGGAGCGAGCGGGAAGTCGAAAGACGAGCGCAGCGAGTCTTTCGGAAGTTCACAATCCGGGAGGCGGCATTTTCCTGCGTCTTCGTGAACGAAGTGAGCGAAGGCTCGTGGCGGCTTGCCGACACGGCGAACGAAGTGAGCAGCTGACAGCAGCGTCGGCACGTCCGCCGCGATGGGGAGAACCGGGGGGACAACAGGTCTCGCTTCCGTTTTCAGTATCCTCAGCGTGGATGTTGGCGCCGGCCAGCCGACGGTCCGGTTCATCCCACGACCGGTCAGACGGAAGTCCCAGATCCCTCCGGAAGAAAGTAAAACCGCTCGCCTCAGGACATCAGATAGACCATCTCGCGGAAGGCCTCGCCGTCGGTCTCGGGGTAGACGAGGTGCTGATTCCCGTCGATCCACTGGCCCATCGGGGTGGTGAAGTCGGTGGGACGGCCGTAGTCGTCGAACCCGAAGCTCCCAGAGACCGTCTCGTAGGTACCCGAGCGGATCGCGTCGCGGACGGTCGCGCGGTCGGTCGTCTCCGCGGCGTTGACGGCCTGCTCGGCCACCTGCGTGAGGTTGTACGACGCGCCGACCATCACGGACAGGAGCTCCCCGGAAGCGATGTCGTAGGACTCCCGATAGGTCTGGGTCATCTGCTCGTTGCCGTTGCCGGTCAGGCCCGGCACCCACCCGGGCGACATCAGCACGTGCTCGCCGGCCTCGCCCATCGCGGACCACCACGAACTCGTGTCGGCCGCGCGGGTGAACTGGACGAGCTTCGGCGAGAAGTCCGAGTTGTTGATCTGCTGCTTCGCCGTGATCCCGCCGTCGGGGGCCGGCGTGTCCAGGAGGACCTCCGCACCCGCCGACTGGGTCTCCGAGATGAGGGTCGTGAAGTCGCTCGAGTGGAGCTAGTGCTTGCCCCGATAGAGGATCTCGTACCCCGCCGAAGAGAGCGTCTGCTCCCACATATCCGCCATCTCGATGCTCCAGTTGGTGTTCGGCGCCCAGATGGCCACCTTCGAGGGCCGCTCGCTCTCGGGGATGAGATCGAGCGCGTTCTTCGTCCCCCGCGTGTGGTCGCTGCTGACGGGGAACGGCGTCGACGTCCACTCGAAGCCCTGCTGTTCGTGGACCTTGTCGCCGGAGCTGGCGATCTTCAGGAACGGGATCTCCGAGCGCTCGGCGACGGCCGCCGCCGCGAGGTTGAGCACGCCCGCGAAGCTCCCCCAGAGCATATCGACGTCGTTGTTACTGATGATCGCCTGGAGCCCCTCGCGGACCTTCTTCGGGGTCGACTCGTCGTCGCGGACGATCAGTTCGACCTCCTGTCCGTGGAGGCCGCCGTTGTCGTTGATCCGCTGGACGCCCATCTCGTAGCCCCGTTTGAGGTCCTGTCCGAGCGAGGAGAACACGCCCGTCTCCGGGATCGTCGCCCCGATCGTGTACGTCCCGCTCGAACTCGATCCGGTCACGGTCCCCGAATCGGAGTCCGTCTCGGAGTCCCCTCCCGACCCCGAGTCGAACTCCGTGTCCGACTCCGATCCCGATCCGCCAGAACAGCCCGCGAGTCTGGCCAGTCCAGTCGTCACTACGAGCCCGCTACACGGAGATACTGCCGCCGATTGATTGTCACGGTTTATGACACCAAATCTCGGGTTTTGAGTGTGTCATATAAGTACGGTGATTTGCACAGGAAAATCCGATATTTCCGGATCAGACGCATCCAAAACACGAAGTTGCAGGCTCTGCCGCTCAATCGACGAAATAGAATTTTCGCCCCAATCTGGGGATTCAGAGCGTGAAAATTCGCTCATCTACCGAATACGGATGGAATAGCCGTTCAAATTCTGTCCGATATACGAATATTGTATTCAATTCTACTTATTTCTTAAATACTGATCTCAGCTTTGCACGTTAGCGTCAGCGGTTGAGTGAACGAAGAGGTGGTCGATCTCTTCTATAAGGTCATCGACGCCACGATCATCGTTGTCTCGAACCCACGAGAGAAGGTTGTAGACAGCTTCTTTCAGGGAGTGTTCGAGGTTCGCTCGAAGCGATGACGCCTTCGAGCGAACCGTTCCCAAGGCGCTCGACTCAGGATCAAGACGAACGAGACTGTAGGCAGCCATCAGAAGGTGCCAGTGCCGACTGGCACCTTCGTCGGTCTGCATCTCGCAGTCTCCCAAGCCGAGATTCTGCTTCGAGTCCTCGAAGAACGTCTCGATGCGCCATCGCATCCCGTAGGAGCGAATCACGTGCTCGGTCGGTGCGTCGATTTTGTTCGTGGCGAGGTACTTGACCGGGTTCTCTTCGTCTTCATCGGTTTCTTTCTCGGCGATAACCAGCTTCACGTCTCCCAGCTGGGAGACGGGAAGCTTCTTCGTCCAGATGTGGTAGGTGTCGTCATCGACATCGCGCTCAGCCGTGTCGATGCGCTTGGCCAGCGCATCGACGCGGAGTTCTTCACCGGCGTAGGTCACCTTCCGATTGCTCCGAAGCGGGCCGATCCAGTCCTTGTCGTAGGATTCGATGTGGTCAGGAAGGCCAGAATCGTGAGCGAACCACGAGTCGAAGAGGTAGGTGTCCGCAGGCACACCTACCTCTTCTTCGAGTTCGGTGACGATCTCTCGGGCGAGATCATATTTAGTATCGTGATCGTTGTCTTCGTCGTCTTGCTGTTCGTAGAGGCGGAAGGTGAGGGGATAGGCGGTTTTGTCGTCAGCGTAGAAGGCGTAGATGAGGTCTTGGCCCCAGACAGTGTCATTTTCGGCGTGATCGTAGAACTGGCCGACGCCGGGGACTTCGTCCCCGGCTTTCTCGGTGATCGTGTCGTCGAGGATGATGTAGCCGTCTTTCGACCAGCGCGTTTCACCGTGTTTCTGAAGCTCTTCGAGGCGTTCGTGGTTGAACTGCTGTTCGTCCCAGTCGTACTCGGTGAGGAACTTGTTGAGAGCGCGTTTGCCGCTGGCTGGAAGGACTTCGCGTGCGATGCCCGCCACGGTCTTGTTGCTGGCCGCAACAAGACCGGTGGCGTAGGTTTTCGCGTGACGGCGTTGTGCCGGTGATAGCGAATCGAACTCGTCGAATACGCGCGTACACGACAAGAAGTCCGTGATCGGCATCATCCGTCTTTGCGTCCGCCTACGTTACGCTCCTACTTCAACGTGCAAAGCTGAGTACTGATTTTATTTTACTTAATAGTTAACAATAGAATGAGTTCTAATCTCAATCTGAAATGAGCGTATACTCTCAGAAAATTCCATTTTCAGTCGTTCTGTTTGTCCGTTATTATCGGATTTGTCTGCTGGGAAAATCGGAGAGTCGAATCGGGGAACGGAACGATCCGCCGACACGTTCTCGGCGGTGGGGTTCGAAGCGTGCGTATGGTCGAGATGGAGTACGCGGAGGCGTACGGGACGCGGGTTCCGAAGGTGGGGCTCGGCACGTGGCAGCTCACCGGCGAGCCGTGCTATGAGGCGGTGTCGACCGCGCTGGATCTAGGATACCGACACATCGACACCGCACAGCTCTACGAGAACGAATCCGAGGTGGGCCGAGCGATCGCCGACAGCGACGTCGACCGCGAGGACGTCTTCCTGACGACGAAGGTCGCGCCGGGGAACGCCCGCTACGAGGACGTCCTCGAATCGACCGAGGGGAGCCTCGATCGACTTGACACGGAGTACGTCGACCTCCTCTTGCTCCACTGGCCGAATCCCCTCGTGTCGGTCGGCGACACGATGGCGGCGATGGGCCGGCTGGTCGAAGAGGGCGCCGTAGAAAACGTCGGCGTCAGCAACTTCCCGCGCGTCCTGCTCGACCGCGCTCGCGACGCCGCCGACGCGGACGTCGTGACGAATCAGGTGCAGTTCCACCCGTACAAGCCCCAGCGCGGGATGCTCGGCCACTGCCAGGAGGAGGGGCTCTTCCTCACGGCCTACAGCCCGCTGGCCCGCGGCGAGGCGCTCGACGACCTCGACGTGCGGCGGCTCGCCGAGGCGTACGACAAAACGCCCGCGCAGGTCGTCCTCCGGTGGGCGACCCAGCACCGCGACGTCGTCGTGATCCCGAAGTCCGCGAGCGAGGCGCACCTCGAACAGAACCTCGCGCTCTTCGACTTCAAGCTCACCCGGTCGGAGATCGACGAGCTCACGAAGCCCTCGCTGCTCAAATCGAGCGCCGCGATGCTCGGCGGAGTGCTGAGCGAGTTCCGCTCCTGATGTCGACCGCGACGCGACGGCCGCGCCGACTCGCGGTCACTTGGCTCGCCATCGTCCTGCTCGCGTCGGTGGTCGACCCCTCGGGGGTGCTCCCGGCCCAAGGGGCGAACGGCTCCGGCGGCGGCCTCGCGATCGGACTCGACACCTGGCTGCACCTCGGGGCGTATTCGGTCCTGGCGTGGCTCCTCGCGGCCGCGTTCGACGCATCCGGTCCCCGGAGGGGTGCCGCGCGCCTCGCGGTCGTCGTCGCGTTCGCGGTGGGCGTCGGCATCGAGTTCGTCCAGGCACCGCTCGCGGCCCGCACCGCGAGCGTCGCCGACGCTGTCGCGAACGCCGTCGGGGCGGTGATCGGCGTCGCGGCTCGGACGGCGTGGGAGAGGGCGGTCGGAGCGAGTCCGTCGGAGAGGTGAGGTGAGGTGAGGTGAGGTGAGGTGAGGTGAGGTGAGGTGAGGTGAGGTGAGGTGAGGTGAGGTGAGGTGACTGACCTGCGCGGTCGAACGACGCGCAGTTTTTACACGGCGAAGGCGAACTTTCGCGGAGATGGCGGTCACGACGCTCCACCGACCCGCCCACCGGGACGCGCTGGGGCTCCTCGAATCGGCGTTCGGCGACGGCCGGCTGGTGACGGCCTTCGGCCGCTGCACCGTCGAGTACGACGGCCGGGCCGCGTCGAGCCTCGGCCCCGGCGACCGGCTCGTCGTCTGCAAGCCCGACGGGGCGATCCTCGTCCACACCGACGGGGGGCGCGAGCCCGTGAACTGGCAGCCGCCGGGCTGTACGCACCGCGCGAGCGTCCGCGACGGACGGCTGCGGATCCGGAGCGAGCGCACCTCGCCGTCGGAGGTCCTCGACGTCGCCTTCGAGCGGATCGAGCAGGTGACGGCCTACGAGGTCGACGACCGGAAGGACCTGACGCTGACCGGCAGCGAGGAGGACCTCCGCCGGCGGATCCTCGACGAGCCCGACCTCGTCGAGCCGGGGTTCGAGCCGCTCGCGACCGAGCGGGAGACCGCCGCCGGACCGGTCGACGTCTTCGGCAGCGACGAGGCGGGGCGGCCGGTCGTCGTGGAGTTGAAGCGGCGGCGCGTCGGCCCCTCTGCCGCGAGCCAACTCCGGCGCTACGTCGAGGCCGTCGACGAGGAGTTCCCCGACGAGGGCGTCCGCGGCGTCCTCGTGGCGCCCTCCGTGACCGACCGGACGGCCGCGCTCTTGGACGAGCGGGACCTGGAGTTCGTCGCGCTGGAGCCGGTCGGCGGCGACGAGGACTCATAACGTCTATAGTAGCGTCTGCAACCGATTGCTCGTCCGATCGCACGACAGCGTGCGATCGAGCGAGTGAAAACTTGCAAACGCTACTATATTGTCAGTCAGTATCGTAGCGGCGGTCCGACGACGTGGCCGCGGGCGAGTCGGCGCACAGTTCGAAGCGCTTTTAGGTCGTATGGGCGTTCTCCTTCACAAGTAACTATGTCCGACAAACCCGCCTCGATGTACCGGGAGCTGTCGAAACCGTCGTACACGCGACGCGAGTACATCACCGGCATTCCCGGCTCGAAGATCGCACAGCACAACATGGGCAACCTCGAGACCGGCCCCCAGGACTACGAGGTCCAGATCAGCCTCCGCATCGAAGAGGAGTGCCAGATCCGCCACGGGTCGCTCGAATCCGCGCGGCTGTCGGCGAACCGCGTGATGCTCAAGGAGGTCGGCCAGGAGAACTACAAGATGGTCCTCCGGAAGTTCCCCCACCAGGTCCTGCGCGAGAACAAGCAGGCGACCGGTGCGGGCGCGGACCGCGTCTCCGACGGGATGCGCCAGGCGTTCGGCAAGCCCGTCGGCACGGCGGCGCGGGTCCAGGCGAACGAGCGCGTCTTCACGGTCTACTGCGACCCCGAGGACGCCGACGTCGCCAAGGACGCGCTGCGCCGGGCCTACAACAAGATGTCGCCGCCGTGCCGCATCGACGTCGAGAAGGGCGAGAAGCTGCTGGTCTCGTAGAGCCGCCGGCTCCGACCCCACCGCTTTTTGCGCTGCCGCTCCGTTCTCGTAGCCGATGCTTCGCCTGGCCGTGACGACCGCGGCGGAGACGTTCGAGCGGATGCGCGAGCCGCTCGCCGACCGCGGAATCGCCGTCGAACACCTGCAGGCCTCGGAGCGAGCGGTCGATCTGACCGAACAGCCCGCCCGCGACCTCGACGTCGGATTCGTCTACCCGAGCCGGCTGATGGAGGGCGGCGTCGTCGACGGCAGACGCGGAATCCCGTGGGTGAACGGCCGCGACGCGGTCGCGACCTCGCGGAACAAGGCGGGCGTGATCGCCGCGCTCGCCGGCGCGGACGTGCCCGTCCCCGAGACGAAGCTCGTCTCGAACCCCGTCGACGAGGCGGAAGTCCTCGCGGCCGCGGCCGACCTCGACTTCCCGGTGGTCGTCAAGCCGAACTCGACGACCCGGGGCGTCGGCGTCGCGAAGGCGCCCGACCTCGATTCCCTGCTCGGGATCGTCGACTACCTGAACCTCGTCCACGACTACCGGGCGACCGGCGACAAGTCCTACCTCCTCCAGGAGTTCCTCCCCGACGCGCGCGACTACCGAGTGATGGTGCTGGACGGCGAGGTCGTCGGCGGAGTCGAGCGCCGGCTGCCCCCGGACGCCCGCGACGACGGGCGCTGGAAACACAACGTCCACCGGGGCGCGTCGGCGCGTCGGATCGACGTCTCAGGGGAGCTTCGGGACCTCGCCGTCGAGACGGCGGCCGTCCTCGGCATCGACTACCTCGGCGTCGACGTCCTCGTCGCGGACGGGCGGGCGGTCGTCTCCGAGACGAACGCCCGGCCGACCATCGACGACGCGAAGTACGAGGCGGGGTTCTGGGACCGGCTGGCGGACGTGATCGAGCGGACGGCGGAGAACGGCGGCTGAGGTCGGGTCGAGGGCGACCCGGTCGATCAGTCGAGGTCGATCGACGCGGAGTCGTCGACCTTCGCCAGGGTGACCTGGAGGATGCCGTTGTTGAAGGAGGCGCTGGCGGAGTGTTCGTCGACGCGGGTCGGGAGGCGGATCCGCTCGTCGTACTCGCGGCGCGGGCCCGCCGCGGAGATCGTGAGCACTTCGCCGTCGCACTGGAGTTCGACGGCGTCCTTCGAGACGCCCGGGAGGTCGGCGACGAGTCGGAGCTCCTCGCCCTCGTCGTATATGTCGACGTGGGTCTCGGAGGCGAATCCGGAAGCGTCGCTGCCGGTCATTTCGTCCATCATCCGTTCGATCCCGTCGAAGAAGTCGTCGAACGGGTCGTCACGGTCGTCTCTCATCACCGGGTAGTAGGTCGGTTCCGATGAAAAGCCTTCTCCCCGCGGCGGAATCGACCAGTCCGGCGATCCGACGTATGCACAAGCACGGAGACGGACGAGGCCCCGAACGGCCGAATCCGGAGGTGACGTGCGTCCGCCGGGAGTCCCGCAGCCACGCCGCACACGGACAGACGGAATCGAAACCTCAGCCTTTCTTTATCGACGCTTCGCCCGAATCAGCCGGCGGCGCGTCACCGGGATTCAAGTAGGAGGAGCGGGTGTACTCGGATATGAGTGAAAAGTATGAAACCGACGCCGCGGCCGACGCCGACGAGACCGTTCGCGTCGCCCTGAACGGCTTCGGGCGAATCGGCCGGAACGTCCTGCGGGCCGTCCGGGCGGATCCCCGCATCGAACTCGTCGGGATCAACGACGTGATGGACTTCGAGGATATGGCCTATCTCGCGAAGTACGACACCGTGATGGGCCGGCTCGACGCGATCGACCGCGACGGCGACACGCTGCTCGTCGGCGACAGCTCCGTCCCGTTGTTCAACGTCCAGAACCCCACCAAACTCCCCTGGGACGACCTCGACGTCGACGTGGCCCTGGAGTGTACCGGCATCTTCCGCACCCACGAGGACGCCTCGGCCCACCTGGAGGCCGGCGCCGACAAGGTCATCATCTCCGCGCCGCCGAAGGGCGAGACGCCCGTGAAGCAGTTGGTCTACGGCGTCAACCACGACATCTACGACGGCGAGGACGTCGTCTCGAACGCCTCCTGTACGACCAACTCCGTGAGCCCGGTCGCGAAGGTGCTCGACGAGGCGTTCGGCATCGAGAGCGGCCTCCTCACCACGGTCCACGCCTACACCGGGAGCCAGAACCTCGTCGACGGCCCGATGGCGAAGACCCGGCGAGGGAGGGCCGCCGCCGAGAACATCGTCCCCACCTCCACGGGCGCCGCGCAGGCGACGACGGAGATCCTCCCCCAACTCGAAGGGAAACTCGACGGGATGGCGATCCGCGTCCCCGTCCCGAACGGCTCGATCACGGAGCTCGTGGTCGACCTCGACGCCGCGCCGGCCGCCGAGGAGATCAACGACGCCTTCCGCGACGCCGCCGACTCGGGCCCGCTCGCGGGCGTCCTGGGCTACACCGACGACGAGGTCGTCTCCTCGGACATCCTGGGGCTGCCGTTCTCCTCGACGGTCGACCTCAACTCGACAAATGAGGTCAACGGCGGCGGCCTCTACAAGGTCCTGACGTGGTACGACAACGAGTACGGCTTCTCGAACCGGATGCTCGACGTCGCCCACTACGTCACTCACGGATGAGTCGCGGCCGAGCCCGATTCGTGCCCCGGACCGGAGCCGATCCGAGTAGCACTAAGTAACACGCCCGCGACACACTCACCGATGTCCACCTCCACCGCCAGCTTCGACACGCTCGACGACCTCGACCCCGGACAGCGCGTCCTCGTCCGCCTCGATCTGAACTCCCCGATCGAGGACGGCGAGCCCCAGGACAACCGCCGCTTCGAGCGCCACGCCGAGACCGTCCGCGAGCTCGCCGAGGCGGGCCACCGGGTCGTCCTGCTCGCCCACCAGGGCCGGCCCGGCCGCGACGACTTCGTCTCGCTCGCCGGCCACGCCGACATCCTCGCCGCCCACCTCGACCGCGAGGTCGCCTTCGTCGAGGACACCTACGGCGAGCGCGCGGTCGACGCCATCGAGGCGCTCGGGGCCGGGGAGGTCCTCCTCCTCGAGAACACCCGGATGTGCGAGGACGAACTGCCCGAGGAAGCCCCCGAAGCGAAGGCCGAGACGGAGTTCGTCCGGGCGCTCGCCCCCCACTTCGACGCCTACGTAAACGACGCCTACTCGGCGGCCCACCGCTCGCACGCCTCGCTCGTGGGCTTTCCGCTGGTCCTGCCCGCCTACGCCGGCCGCGTGATGGAGACCGAGTACGGGGCCAACACCGCCATCGCGTCGAAGGAGTTCGACGGGCGGGTGACGATGGTCGTCGGCGGGACCAAGGCGACGGACGTGATCGACGTGATGGACAACCTCGGCGACACGGTCGACGACTTCCTGCTCGGCGGCATCGCGGGCGAGCTGTTCCTCCGGGCCGACGGCCGCCCGCTCGGCTTCGACCTCGACCCCGAGCAGGACCTCTATGACTCCCAGTGGGAGGCGAACCACGACCTCGTCGAGGGGATGCTCACGGAGCGCCGCGACCAGATCACGCTGGCGACGGACCTCGCCTACGACGACGGCGGCGAGCGCGCGGAGGTCGACGTCGCCGACATCGACGAGAAGGACGTCTCCTACCTCGACGTCGGCACCAGGACGGCGGAGGCGTACGCCGACGTCGTCCGCGACTCCGAGGCGGTCTTCGTGAAGGGCGCCCTCGGCGTCTTCGAGGAGGAGGCGTTCTCGGTCGGGACCGTCACGGTGCTGGAAGCGATCGCCGAGACCGATTGCTTCTCGGTCGTCGGCGGCGGCGACACCTCCCGCGCGATCGGGATGTGCGGGCTGAACGAGGCCGACTTCGACCACGTCTCGATCGCCGGCGGCGCCTACATCCGGGCGCTGACCGGCCAGCCGCTGGCGGGCGTCGAGGCGCTGAAGCGCTCCTGAGCGGCGCACCGTCGGCCGAACACACTCCGAACCACCGCCCCGCCGTCACTCCCGCGTGTCGCCGTCGTCCAACAGGGACGAGGCGATGAGCCGCTTGACGCCGCGCCGGAGGAGTCCGCTCGCTGCGGGCTGGGAGATGTCCAGTTCGTCTGCGACCTCGCCCAGCGTCGCGTCCCGCGGTTCCTCGAAGTAGCCGGTCTCGAACGCGACGAGGAGCGCGTCCCGCTGGCTGTCTGTCAGCCCGGCGTCGGTGTGGCCCAGGCTCGCGTACTCGTTCACGCGCAGGAGCTCGATGTCGATGCCGTGCTGTTGTGCGTACTCCCAGAGGTGGACAAGGTCCGTTCGGTCGGGGATCCACACCGTGAGGATCCACGCGCGCCCGTCGTTCTTCATATCGAGGATGACGCCGTTCGCGGCCGAGATCACCGGCGAGAGGATCTTCGCCTCGTCGGTGTACTCGAAGCTGTAGATCGCCCTCCGGTCCCTGGTTTCGATGACCCGTTCGAACGCGCCGACGGTCCGGTCCATCTCCAGGCCCGCCTCGAACCGGGCGAAGTCGGACGACTCGATGTGGTAGAAGAACTTCCCCGAGGTGGGGTCGGTCCCCGCCTCCGACACCGACTTGACCTTCGAGCTCCGGTCGTGGGCGACCGTCTGCGTCAGCACTATGTCGGGGTGCTCGGCTCGGACGACCGCTTTGACGTCGGCCATAGTTTAGGGGGGAGTCGGACCGCGTCGGACCCGCATCCGCGTCCGACGGCCTCCGCGACAGTCGGCGAGGTCCGACGGCGCCCCGCTACTGGTGTCGTGCCGGTGGCCGCGTGGCGGCTTAACTGAGTCGGTCATCCCTCGGTCTCACTCCGCGTCGTCTCCGGCGTCGTCGCGAGCGTGGAGCTTGGCCTGTTCGCGGGCGCTGGGGTTGACCGACTCCTTGAACGGGACCTCCGCCGTCGTCGCGTAGACGGGCTCGCCGGGCGCTTCGGCGTACTCGTCGGGGAGGTGGACCGCGAACTCCAGATCGAGGTCCGCGTCGTATACCGAGTCGTCGAGCGGGACGTCGGTCGCGGCCTGGAGCGTCTCCGCGGGGACGTATCCGAGGCCGATGTTGGCTTCGAGTTCCGGATTCCACCCCGCCGACGTCACGTACCCGCATTCCTCGCCGGTCTCGGGGTCAGAGATGAGCCAGAAGTCCGACGGCCACTCCAGGATCGGATCGCCCGCCATCTTCAGGCCGACCAGTTTGTGCGTGAACGGGAACTCGCCGTCTTCGATGGCCTCCTTCTGCCGTTCCAGTTCGGCCTTGCCGACGTAGTCGGCGTCCTTGTCGTCGGGGACCTGATACCCGAGGTTGACTTGGAACGGCGAGGTCTCGTGGTCCATATCCTGGCCCAGCGACAGGATCCCGGCGGCGATCCGCCGCCGACCGTTGACCGGCGCCGCGGCGCCGCCGTGGTCTTTGACCGTTTCGAGCACCGGGTTCCACACCGCCTCGGCGTTCGTCGTCGCCTCGCGGACGTAGATCTCGAACCCCGCCTCGCCGGAGAAGCCCGTCTGGCTCACCAACACCGGCACGCCGTCGATCGTCGCCTCCAACAGGCCGTAGTACGGGACGTCCTCGACCGCGGCGTCGATGAGCGACTCGATCACGTCGGGCGACTTCGGGCCCTGGACCTGCATCGGCGAGACGTCGATCTCGTCGATGTCGACTGCGAAGTCGTTGCCGACCGTGACCCCTTGCAGCCACTGCAACAGGTCCGCGTCGGCGATGGAGAACCAGAACTCGTCTTCCTCGGGCCGCAACAGGACGAAGTCGTTGAGGATGCCGCCGTCGTAGTTGCAGCAGATGGCGTACTTGCCGCGCATCGGCTCGATCTCGGTCGCGTCCCGCGTGATGACGTAATTGACGAACGCCTCGGCGTCGGGGCCCGCGACGCGGATCTGGCGCTCGACCGCGACGTCCCACAGCGCGACGTCGTTGACCAGCAGGTCGTACTCGGCTTCCGACCCGCCGTCTTCGGGGTCGATGAACGCCCGCGGGTGGTACATGTGGTTGTACACCGTCGCCTCGTGGCAGCCCTCCTCGACGGAGAGGTGCCAGAAGGGCGACTTCCGGACCCGGGTCGAGATCACGAGATCGACGTCCGCATCGCCCGTCTGCCGCAGATTCCTGGGCACGGTGCGGTCCGACTGGTCGACGTCGGGGAGGTTCGAGCGGTGATTGTGTCCGGACATCGGCGACCTACTTCAGGGGGTCGACACGGTGGCTGAACAGCGTCTGCCAGAGACGCGTGAGGCGATCGGCCTCCGCCGACGGGGGGATCCCGGCGGGGAGGTAGACCGCGGTGTCGGTCGCGCTGTCCCGATCGGTGGCACGAGTGTTCGCTGCCATACGTGAGCCGACGGCCCGCGACTGCATCGGTCTGTAGCTTAATCGTATAACCTTCTTATACCGGGGCGGCTCTCGCCGTTCTCGACGGCCGTAGATCGCCCCGGTCGCATCGAGCGTCGAGGCCGCACATCGCCGAAGCGCTGAAGCGCCCGCCTGCCGAAGCGGGGCCTATGCGAATCGGGTTCTGTTCCGACACTCACGACAACCTCGATCTGGCGCGGAGCGCGGTCGCGACGTTCGAGGACGCGGGCGTCGAGGCGGTCGTCCACTGCGGCGACGTCGTCGCGCCCTTCACCGCCTCGGTCTTCGACGCCGACTTCGCGTTCCACGCGGTCCGCGGCAACAACGACGGCGAGTGGGCCCTGGCCGAGACGATCGACGAGTTCGGCACCTACCACGGCGAGAGCGCCCACCTGACGTTCGACAGCGTCGACGTCGCGGTCTACCACGGGACGAGCGAACGGCTCGTCGACGCGCTCGTCGCCTCCGGGGAGTACGACTACGTGGTCCGCGGCCACACCCACGAGCGGACCCGCGAGGAGCGGGGAGGGACCGTCCACGTCAACCCCGGTGGCCTCCCGTTCCCGGGCGCCGACGACGTCTACCACGTCGCGGTGCTCGACACCGACGGGGAGACCGTGGAGTCAGTGGCGATCGAGTGACTCGCGGTCACGACCCCGGTAGGATGTCGCCGAGCGCGGCGCCGACGCTCATCGGCGCGAACGCGACGACCACGTCCGCCAGGGCCAGCATCGGCGTCGCCCAGTCGACCCGCCCCCACGCGGTCATCACGACGACGGCCGTGACGGCGGAGACGCCGAGCACGCCGACGAGCCGCCGCGGGACGACGCCGAGGAAGGGCTCGTGGATCCGGACGTCCTGGATGTCGGCGACGTAGAGGATGCCGACCACGAGGCCGACCGCGCCGACGACGGTCCCGACGAGCGAGACCGGGTGCGCCGCGAGGTGGTGGCCGACCTCGTTGGTCCCGCCCTCGACGAACATCGGGATGCCGAACAGCACCGATCCGAGGAACGCCTCCGCGAGGTCGGCGCGGTCGAAGCCGCGGATGACGCGGCCGAAGGCGCCGGCCTCGTGCGCGGCGACGACCGCCGCTCTGCGGGCCGATCGGACGCGCTCGCGCTCGGCCGGGGAGTCGACCGTCTCCGCGAGCGCGTCGAACTCCGCGAGGAGCCGCTCCATCTCGTCTGTCGAGTCGGCGGCCGCTTCCGGGTCGCCCGCGGCGGCCGGATCGTCGCCCACGTCGGGGCCGCCGGGCTCGGACGGCGGGTCGTTCGCTGACATACCGGCGGCCACGCCGGGAGCGGTGATAAACGTGGGCGTGGGCGTGGACGCAGAAGGTAAGTGAAAAAAACGCGGGACGCTCCGAGGTCAGTCGTCGGCCGCCTCGGCCTCGACCTGGGCGTCGCCGAAGCCGGAGGGGTCGCCCGAGAGGCCGATGCCGAGCGTCTCGTTCGTGCGCTCGATACTGGTCTCGGCGTCGGCGGCCTCCGCCACCGCGCGGACGGCGTCGACGTTCTCGGGGACGACGTCGGACTCCTGGTGGATCGCCTGGAAGAGATACAGGTCGCGGCCCTCGGTGGCGATCGACTCGCCCCACAGGCAGTTTTCCCAGAGGTCGCCGCGCGGCCGGCCGGCGTCGAGCGCGAAGTCCTTGAGCTTCCCGGCGCCGTCGAGGCCCATCCCCTCGGGGATGACGTAGATCCGGGTCTGCTTGTCGAGGAGCTGGCGGACGTGCGCGGCGGTCACGTCGGATTCGAGCGTGACGTTGAGCGCGTGGACGTGCATCAGCGTCGCCGGCACCTTCAGGCCCATCGTGTCGATCTCCAGGTCGGGGAAGATCGTCTTGACGTCCGGGCCGTGGTGGGAGGGGATCTCGATCGGGTTCGGGAGGATGTCGTTGATCGGGCCGCGGGAGTTCTGGCTCGGGTCGCCGCCCCGGCGGACGAGCGTCGCGCGGACCTTCTCGACGCCGTACTCCTCTTCGAGCGGCGCGACGACGCGCGAGAGCCCAGTCGTGTTACAGGAGACGACGCGGACCGTGTCGGCGCCGTAGGCGTCCTCGTAGTTCGAGCGGGCGTTGAAGCTCGTCTCGGCGACCGTGGCGTCCTCGCCGCCCTGGAAGATCGCGGGCGTGTCGTAGGAGGCGTACAGCGATCGGTTCTCCGCACCGATCCCGGAGGGCGTGGCGTCGACCATCACGTCGGCGTCGGCGACCAGCTCGTCGACGACGCCCGCGATCTCGATCCCCGCGTCCGAGAAGAGCGGGGCGCGCTCGGGGATCGCCGCGTACATCGGATAGCCGCGCTCGACGGCGGTGTGGGCCTCGAAGTTCGGTTGGGTCTTGGCGACGCCGGCGACCTCCATATCGGGCTGGGCGGAGACCGCGTCGGCCACCCGCTTCCCGATCGTTCCGTAGCCGTTGACACCCACTCGTATCATTGCCGCGAAATCTGACGAGCAGACGCATAGTTATTTCGGAGCGCCGGGGCGAGGAATTAATTCCCTGACGAGTAACGCCGGGGATTTTCGCGGACGCGAGTAAGCTCCCGGCGGTCGACCGAGCGCGGCCGATCCCCTCGATGCGAACCCCTAACTCCGCGGAGCGCACACACCACGGTATGTCGAACGACGGACTCGCGGCCGCCGCGACGACGGCGGTCGAGCAGTGTATGGCACTCGGCGAATCGGAGTCCTGCGTCGTCGTCACCGACGACGAGCGCCGGCCCATCGGCGAGGCCCTCTACGAGGCGGCGAGCGCGGTCACGGGCGACACCGTGATCCTCCAGTACCCGCCCGGAGCCCAGCACGGCGAGGAGCCGCCGGGCCCGGTCGCCGACGCGATGGCGGGAGCGGACGTGTTCCTCGCGCCGACGACGAAGAGCATCAGTCACACCCGCGCCCGCGGGAACGCCTGCGAGGCGGGCGCCCGCGGGGCGACGCTCCCGGGAATCACCGAAGACGTGTTCCTCACGGGCCTGGACGCCGACTACGACGCCATCGCCGAGCACTGCCGCGAGGTGCTGGCGCATATCGAAGGCGCCGAGGAGATCCGCGTGACCACGCCGGCCGGCACCGACGTCACCTTCGAGCCCGGCGGCCGCGAGTGGAACACGGACACGGGCATCGTCCACCAGCCGGGCGACTTCTCGAACCTCCCCGCGGGCGAGGTGTTCGTCTCGCCGACGAACGCCAACGGCACCTACGTCGTCGACGGAACGATGCGACCCCACGGCCGCCTCGACGATGGCGAGGAACTCCGCTTCGAGGTCGAGGACGGCTACGTGACCGAGATTTCGGACGACGAGATCCGCGCGCAGGTCGAGACCGCCGCCGAGGAGGTGGGACGGGACGCCTACAACCTCGCGGAACTGGGGATCGGCACCAACGTCGGCGTCACGGAGCTAGTGGGCTCGGTCCTCCTCGACGAGAAGGCCGCGGGGACGGTCCACGTCGCGATCGGCGACGACGCCGGGATCGGCGGCGACACCGACGCGCCGCTGCATCTGGACGGGATCATTCGGGAGCCGACCGTGTATGCGGACGAGGAGGTCGTAGACCTCCCGAATGTCGAGCGGTGAAACCGCGAGACGGCGCGGAAGTGGAGCTTCCGCGATAGGCGAACGACGGGGGCGGCGCCGGGCGAGGGAGTCGCTGGCACGCGACGCCCGGAAGGGCGGACTTTTACGGCGCGACGGGCTATGAGGCCGTATGAGCACGCCACAGGACCGCGTCGCGGCCGACTGTCCCTCCTGTTCGCCCGCCGAGTCGACGGTCCACGAGGTACTGAAGGAGGGCAGCGGCCACCACACCGTCCGCTGCACGGAGTGCGGCCACGTCCACAAGGTCCAGGTCGAATCCGAGACCGAGATCGAACGCGACGTCATCGTCTCCCAGGACGGCGAGTCCTTCGCGACCACCGTTGAGGCGCCGCCCGCGGAGACCGTCGCCGTCGGCGAGGAGTTCATCGTCGACAGCGAGGAGGCCATCCTCCAGGTCCGGATCACCGGCATCGAGGTCGGGCCGGAACAGCGCGCAGACGAGGCGAGGATCGAAGACGTCGACACGCTCTGGACGCGCGCCGTCGACAACGTCGCCGTGAAGGTCACCGTCAACCCCAAGGAGGGCACCGGCGACCGCGAGGACTCCCGGAGCTTCGACCTGCGGGTCCCCGGCGACCACGAGTTCGTCGTGGGCGAGACCGAGTCCTACGGCGACGAGGAGTTCGAGATCAAGGCGATCCAGGTTCGCTCGGACGCGCCGGAGTACCGCCACGGCAAGCTCGACCACGAGGGCGATATGGTCTACGCGAAGGACGTAAAGCGGCTCTACGGCACCGACCAGACCACCACGGCCTGGTCGGCCTGGTAGCATCTAGCACCTCGCTGGCGGAATACCGAGCGGCTGTTCTCCGCAAGCGAAATACCGAGCGGCTGTTCTCCGCAGGCGGCGAAAGAGTCGACCCGCTGGGGCGTGAAGTGCCGCTATGGCCGACGACTACGCCGAGGCGCGGGCGTCGCTGGTCGAACGCCTGCGACGGGGCGGATACGTCGAGAGCGACCGCGTCGCCGACGCGATCGGCGCCGTCCCGCGCCACGAGTTCGTGCCCGAAGCGAGTCGGTCCCGGGCGTACGCCGACCGCCCGCTCTCGATCGGGAACGACCAGACCGTGAGCGCGCCGCATATGATGGCGCTGATGACGGAGCTCCTCGATCCCGACCCCGACGGTCGGGTCCTGGAGGTCGGCACCGGCTGCGGCTACCACGCCGCCGTCACCGCCGAGGTCGTCCCCGACGGCCACGTCTACACGGTCGAGTACGACGCCGAGTTGGCGTCCGAAGCCGAAGCGCGGCTCGATCGGCTGGGCTACGGCGAGCGCGTGTCGGTTCGGGTCGGCGACGGCCGCGAGGGGTGGGCCGAGCGGGCAAGGTTCGACGGCGCGTACGTCACCTGCGCCGTTCCCGACGTGCCCGACGCCCTCCGCGAGCAGGTGCGCCGCGGCGGCCGGATCGTCGCGCCCGTCGGCGACGTCCACCAGGAACTGATCGTCCTCGACGAGCGCGAGGACGGGACGGTCGAGCGCTCCGAGCACGGGAGCGTGCGGTTCGTCCGGATCCGGGGCTAGAAATCCGAGGCCTCCCCCGCGGAGCGTGGCGTTGATTACGACCCGGCCCCGAGGGCGGGTATGGACCCCGAGGACCTGCGCGCGGAGATGGTCGACGGCCTCGAAGAGCGGCTGTCGATCGACGACGCCGTCGCGCTCGCGATGCGGACGGTCCCTCGGCAGTCGTTCGTCGACGAGGCGCCGTACCAGCACCGGGCCGAGGAGCAGGCGGGCACGACGGTGCTCGCGCCCGAGACCGTCGCGCGCCTCCTGACGGCGCTGGAGGTAGTCGCCGACGGCGGACCGGCGGTCGGCGACGCGAGCGGCGAGAACGACGACAGCGACCCCACCGGCGACGTGCTCGTCGTCGGCGCGGGCGTCGGCTACACGGCCGCGCTGCTCGCAGAGATGTTGGACGAGACGCGCGTCCACGCCGTCGACATCGACCGCCGGCTGGTGTACGCGGCGCGCTCGAACCTCGAATCCGCGGGCTACGGCGGCGTCCTCGTCGACGCCCGCGACGGCGCCGACGGCCTCCCCGAGTACGCGCCCTTCGACCGGATTCTCGTGGAGGCGGCCGCCATAGACCCGCCGAGGTCGCTCGTCGACCAGCTCGCGCCGGGCGGCCGGCTCGTCCTGCCACTCGGCGGCCCCGAGCAGTCGCTCGCCGTCGTCGACGACGCGGGCGAGGTGATCGACCGCCGCGGCCCGGTGGCGTTCAAGCCGCTCCTGGTCGAGGGCGAGCAGGGCAGTCGCCCGACGCGGAACCGGACCGTGAGAGAGGACATCGAACGCCAGGAGGCGGACGGCTACTTCGCGAAGACCGGCTGGGAGCAGGAGTGGATCGACTGGGACGAGCAGTTGCAGGGTAGCGGCAGGCGCCGTCGGCGGTAGCGCGGACTCACTGGATTTTCAGGCCGCTGCCCGTGAGCGCGACCACGACGTCGTCGTCGGGCGCGACGGCGCCGCGCTCGCGGTAGGTATCGAGCGCGGCGGGCGCGACCGCGCAGGTCGGCTCGACGTCGAAGCCACGCGACCGAAGGGCCGCGAGCGCGTCTTCCGTATCGAATTCGGGGACGGCGACGGCGTCGCCGCCGCTGTCCGCGATCGCGTCGAGGATCTGGTCCCGCCGCACGGGCTCGCGGAT
This sequence comes from Halobellus sp. EA9, assembly GCF_051195055.1. Lineage (NCBI taxonomy): Archaea > Methanobacteriati > Methanobacteriota > Halobacteria > Halobacteriales > Haloferacaceae > Halobellus > Halobellus sp. EA9. The sequence goes on from NZ_JBNTJW010000007.1 coordinate 89,346, forward strand.
CTGAATGCCGTCGGCGACGTCGTTCCTCTGTCCGTCCCGACCGTGCAGTTCGTCGGCGATGGGCGCGTAGCCGGCGGCCTGGGCGCCGAGCATCTTGGGGAGGGAGTCGATCCAGCCGGCGTCGACGAGCGCGCGGAAGCCGCGGTACGCGCCCAGAAAGAGCGTCCCGTGGCCGAGCGGGGTCACGACGGCGTCGGGCGCCGTCCAGCCGCGCTGGGCGCAGATCTCGTAGGCGACGGTCGCGGTGCCGGCGAAGAACGCGGGGTTCCACGCGTGGGAGGCGTACCAGGCGTCCCCGTTTTCGACGGCGTCGACGCAGGCGGCGGTGACGTCCTCGCGGCTCCCCTCGATCGGGACCGGCGTCGCGCCCGTCCGCTCGATCGCGCGGCGCTTGGCGGGCTTGATCGACGCCGGGACGTAGATCTCGGCGTCGACGCCCGCGCGGGCCGCGTAGGTGGCGATGGCCGCGCCGGCGTTGCCGGAGGAGTCCTCGACGACCCGCTCGACGCCGAGGGCGTCCGCCAGCGAGAGCGTCACCGTCGCGCCGCGGTCCTTGAACGACCCCGTCGGGAAGACGTACTCCGGTTTGAATTCGGCGTCCCATTCGGGCGCGTCGACGAGCGGCGTGAGCCCCTCGCCGAGCGAGACGCGGCGGTCGACGGGGAGGAAGGGCTCGAAAGACCACAGGCCCGCGCGGGTGTCGATCCACGAGTCGGGCGGGCGCTCGGGGAGCGGGTCGGCGGCGCGGTCGGTCGGCGGCGCGGCGACGTCCAGCGGCGCGCCGCAGTCACAGCGCCAGGCGTGCGCGTCGTATTCGCGGCCGCAGGACGAGCACACGAGAGAGGGAAGCGGGTCGGTCATTCGGGCGCCTCAGTAGGTGTCGACGTTGGTGCCGACAGAGCAGACGTACTCGCCGGTCGCGACCTGCGGCAGGCGGCGGGTGCGCCAGAAGACGCCGCTGTTGTTCGCCGTGACGCGGGCCTTCAGCTCGCCGAAGGGGTCCGTGATCTCGAAGAGGAGGTCGCCCGCGCCGACGCGCTCGCTCAGGTCGGCCTCGAAGCGGACGAGCCCGCCGGCGGGCGAGCCGTACTGGTCGAAGCCCTTCGCGCGGGTCTGTCGCTCCGGAGAGGCCGAGCCGGAGAGGAAGCCGTACTCCCGCAGGACGTTGAACACGCCGTCGACGCCGGCCTGGATGCTCTCTTCGTCCCAGCCGACGCAGCCGCCGAGTTCGGGGTCGATCGTCGGGATGCCCTCGTCGGGGCCGGCGCGGGCGAGCTGTCCCTCGGGGCCCTTCTGGTCGAGCACGTAGCCGCAGCCGAAGGTCTTCGCGAGCTGGAGGCACTCGTCGTGGAGGCGGTGGCGGCGCCCGCAGCGGACGCGGACCTCGTCGATCATCCGCGAGGTCGAGCCCTGGTGGAGGTCCAGAATGATATCCGCGCGGGTGGCAGCGTCGAAGGTCGCCGCCGCGATCCGCTCGGAGGACGTCCCGTTGTCGTCGCCAGGATACGCGCGGTTCATTTTCGTGTCGTCGATCGGGTTGCGGTGCTCGGCCACCTGGAAGGCGTGGTAGTTGACGATGCCGACCACCAGGACCGTCCCCGAGAGCTCCGTGGGATCCAGTTGCGGAACGACGCGGCTGACGACGCCGACGCCGTTGAGTTCGTCGCCGTCGGAGGCCGCCTGCATATAGAGGGTCTGGCCGTCGAACGCGCCGTTGATGACCGCACAGGGGAGGGCCACGGTCGTCCCGTCGCGGGCTTCGCCGACCTCGAGACGGCCCGTGTCCATCTCGCCGGGGGCCGCACTCGCCGTGCCGAGTGTCGTCATTACTCCACAGTCGGAGGCACCGGCCTTTAGGGGTTCGGTATACGGCCTTAGCGCCGACCGGACGTTTATATACGATCGGGCGGCCAACGGCCCCGTGATCTGAGGAAGGCCCGCGTCGGGCTGCGGGTGTCCGGCACGTCGGCGCGGGGGAGCGGAGTGCCGGCTGTTCGCTACTCGCGGTCGAGTCCCGGGAGCGGTGGAACCGACGGCGCTTTGCCGACGGCGTCGCTACCACCGCGCGTGAGCGACGAGGTTCCGAACCGACCCCCCAGCGCGGGACTGATCGATACGCTTCGCGTGCCGCGAAACGCCGCGATCGGCGCCAGCGTCGGCGTCGCGCTCGCGCTCGCCGCGTACCTCGCCCGCGTGCTCGAACTGTTCGGCCCCTTCGCCGGCACGCGCGAATACCCCGTCCTCGGACCGGAAGGGTGGTTCCTGCTCCTGGCGTTCGTCCTCGCCACGTCGACGGCGCTGCTCGTGACGTCGGCGCTGACCGCGATCGAGGCGATCAGGCGGGCGCGGGAGCTGTGAGCGGCCGCGCGCTCCCCTCGACCGTCAGCCCTCGAACTCCCGAGCGTCGCCGACGAGTTCGCTGAGCCGCCCGGCGCCGGCTCTGGTCCCCTTGGCGATGATGACGTCGCCGCCGCGGAGCTCCGTCGTCGGGCCGGGCTGGACGACCCACTCGCCGCTGTCGTCGGCGCCGTCGCCGCCCCGCCGAACGGCGATCACCCGCATCCCCGTCTCGGTCTTCACCATCTCCTCGCCGAGCGTCGTGCCCGAGAGCGGCGCGTCCGGGGCGACAGAGAGCCGGACGATCACCTCGTCGGACTCCTCGACGGCGGCGGCGACGACCGGGTGCGCGTCGATCCCGCGGTAGACGCCCTCGCTGATCTCTAAGGCCGCATCGGAGATGACCTCCGTCGCCGACGCGAGGTGGACCAGGCCGCGGAGCTGGACCGGGTCCTCGACGCGGCCCGCCGCGCGGAGCGTCCACGCCTCGAACCGGGACTTCAGGGCATCAACCTCGGCTTCGAGCTCCTTAACCTCCTCGGCGACGCCCTCGCTGTCGAACAGCATCGCGCCGTAGGCGAGGTCGACCGCGAGCTCGCTCATGTCCTTCATCAGCGTGATCGAGTCGACGGCGCGTTCGAGGTCCTCGATCGGCGGCTCGGCCACCGCCGGCGGCTCGTACGGCGTTCCGGTGGCGGTCTCGTAGACCGTCGCGACGCCGTCGTGCGGGCCGCGGAGGAGGAGCGAGTCGCCGGCCTGCAGTTGGCTGTCGGGGCCGGGGTTCGTCAGCCACCGGCGCTTGCCCGTCGCCGACTCACGGCGGATCGCGATGACCCGGACGCCGGTCTCGGTCTCCATATTGATGTCGAGGAGCGTCCGCCCGACGTACGGCGATTCCTCGGCCACGGTCGCGCGCACGAGCGCCTCGACCGCCTCGGGGAGCGACGCTCTGATGGCGTCGGGCATCCCGATGTCTTCGAGGACCACCTTCGCGATGTCGCCGGCGGCGTTCGAGATCTTCTCTGCGGCGCCGATCACGCCGAGGACCGGCGCCAACTGCTCGGCGTCTTCGGGGCTTCGGGCCGACATCAGGAGACTCATCCGCCCCTGGAGCTGGAGGATGTCCATCCGGCCTTCGAGTTCGAGGACCTCGCGGGCGATGTCGTCGCTCCCGTTCAGGACGGCCGAGTACGAGAGGTCGATGAGCAGCTCGGCGGTGTCTTTCATCTCTGCGAGCACCTCCTTGACGCTGACCGGCTCGTACTCGACGTCTTGGAGATCCATACCTCGCCGTTCGCCGCGGGTGACAAAAACGCTTGGTGGTCGAGACGGCCGGGGGGACCAGAATCACCCGTAAACGGTAACGCTTTTTTCACGTGACCGGGAATCGCACAGGTATGTCAGACGACCTGGAGCGCGGGCTGGAAGGCGTCCTCGTCGCCGAGTCGGAGTTGAGCTACATCGACGGCGACGCCGGCAAGCTGGTCTACCGTGGGTACCCGATCGAGGACCTGGCCCGCGAGGCGTCCTACGAGGAAGTCGTCTATCTGCTCTGGCACGACGAACTCCCCGACGCCGAGGAGCTCGCCGACTTCGAGTCGTGGATGGCCGAGCGGCGCGAGCTCGAAGACGAGGTGCTCTCCGAGATCGAGAAGCTCGCCGCGGCCGACGAGGTCCCGATGGCGGCGCTCCGGACCATCGTCTCGTCGCTGTCGGCCTACGACGAGGACGCCGACCACGAGGACGTCACCGACATCGACGCGAACCTCCGGATGGCCTGCCGGATCACGGCCAAGATCCCGACCGCCCTCGCCGCGTTCGAGCGCCTCCGGAAGGGCAAAGAGCCGGTCGAGCCCCGCGAGGATCTGAGCCACGCCGCGAACTTCCTGTACATGCTCAACGACGAAGAGCCCGACGACGTCCTCGCGGAGACGTTCGATATGGCGCTCGTCCTCCACGCCGACCACGGACTCAACGCCTCGACGTTTTCGGCGATGGTGACCGCCTCAACCCTCTCGGACCTCCACAGCGCCGTCACCTCAGCGGTCGGCACGCTCGCGGGATCGCTCCACGGCGGCGCCAACGCCAACGTGATGCGGATGCTGAAGGAGGTCGACGAGAGCGAGATGGACCCCACCGCGTGGGTCGAGACCGCACTAGAGGAGGGCCGGCGCGTCCCCGGGTTCGGCCACCGCGTCTACAACGTCAAGGATCCCCGCGCGAAGATCCTCGGCGAGAAGTCCAAGGCGCTCGCGGAGGCCGCGGGCGACACCAAGTGGTACGACTACTCGGTCGCGATCGAGGACTACATCACCGAGGAGAAGGGCCTCGCTCCGAACGTCGACTTCTACTCGGCGTCGACGTACTACCAGATGGGGATCCCGATCGACATCTACACCCCCATCTTCGCGATGTCCCGCGTCGCCGGCTGGATCGCGCACGTGCTCGAACAGTACGAGGACAACCGCCTGATCCGCCCGCGGGCCCGTTACGTCGGTCTCAAGGACCAGACGTTCCCGCCGCTCGACGAACGGTAACGTCGCTCCCTCGTTTTTTCCGCGCGTATCAACGGTCGTCTTACTCGCCACTGCAAACCGAACGAAGCCGAACGAGCGGCAGATCCGAGCGCCGCCAGCGATCCACGAACGCCGACAGTTCGCGCTGTGATCGCAGCACCGTGAGGAGGTCGGACCGTGTTGAGAGAGCAGACGGAGGACAGACGTCCGGCAGACAATCGTCAGACAGCGGCAGTTGCGTCGCCGCTGTCGGGCGATTTCACTTTCGCCTCGCGTGGGGGATATTTATGTACCTCGCGGCTGCATAGGTAACTGCACGTCACACGCGTGCATTCCCCCCCCTTCCCCCTTTATCCCCTCTGAGCGACGCGACAGGGCCGAGCCCGTGGTCCGACAGTATTAGGCACGACGACGGGAAACTTCGGGCGTATGCTCTCTCTCGCCGACGTCGAAGCGGCGCGCGACCGGATCGCGGACGCGGTCCGGCGGACGCCGCTTCTGTACTCGTTCTCGTTCTCGGAGATGACGGGCGCGGACGTCCACCTGAAACTGGAGACGTTCCAGCGGACCGGCGCGTTCAAGCTCCGCGGGGCGACGAACCGGATCGCGACGCTCTCGGAGGCCGAGCGCGAGGCCGGCGTCGTCACCGCGAGCGCGGGCAACCACGCCCAGGGGGTCGCGCTCGCGGCCACCCGCGCGGGCGTGGACTCGAAGATCGTGATGCCCGAGCACGCGCCGATCTCGAAGATCGAGGCGACCGAGCGCTACGGCGGCGAGGCGGTGCTCCACGGCGCGGACTACGACGAGGCGCAGGCGCGGGCCCACGAGATCGAACGCGAGGAGGGCCGGACCTACGTCCACGCGTTCGACGACGAGACGGTGATGGCCGGCCAGGGGACGATCGGCCTGGAGATCGTCGAGGACTGCCCCGAGGTCGGCACCGTGGTCGTGCCCGTCGGCGGCGGCGGGCTCATCGCGGGCATCGCCACGGCGGTGAAGGCCATCGACCCCGAGATCCGCGTGGTCGGCGTTCAGGTGGAGGGCGCGGCGTCGCTCCCGCAGTCCTTCGAGACGGGCGAGATCCACGAGCTCGACGCCGTGAACACGATCGCCGACGGGATCGCCACCCGGAAGGTCGGCGAGAAGCCCTTCGCCGTGATCAAAGAGCGCGTCGACGAGGTCGTGACCGTTACCGACGAGGAGACCGCGGTGGCGCTGACCTACCTCCTCGAACGCTCGAAGACGCTCGTCGAGGGCGCCGGGGCGGTCCCGCTGGCGGCAGTCCTCTTCGAGGCGTTCGACTACGAGGACGGCGAGACGATCGTCCCGGCGCTCTGCGGCGGCAACATCGACACGAATCAGCTGACGACCGTGCTCGTGCGCGGCCTCGTCGAGACGGGACGGTACCTGAAGATCCGGACCGTGCTGCGCGACCGCCCGGGCGCGCTCGATGACCTCGTCGAGATCATCTCCGAGCGGCGCGCGAACATCTACGCGATCCAGCACGACCGGACCTCCCGCGACGTCGCGATGGACGAAGCGGACGTCGAGATCGACATCGAGACCCGCGGCCACGACCACATCGACGAGCTCCTCTCGGCGCTCCGCGAGGCGGGCTACGAGGTCGAGGTGCTGGCGTGACCCGAACGAGATCGGCGCTCCTCTGGGGGCTCGTGGGCGCGTTGGCGTTCCTGGTCCTCGTGCAGGCGTACCGACTGGTCGCGGGATCGCTCGGTCTCGATCTCCTCTCGGGGGCCCTCCTCGCGCTCCTGGTCGGTGCCGTGGTCACGGCGATCGCGTACGTCGCCGAGCCGCGACTTGCGACGAAAGGAAGGACTTAAACGGCGCAGTAGGGTAGTTCTGACCGAGCCGGGATGGCCGAGTGGTAAGGCGCACGCCTGGAAAGCGTGTTCCCTCTGGGATCCAGGGTTCAAATCCCTGTCCCGGCGCTTTTTGAGCCGCAATCCCCGCGAGGCGTCTCGGCGCCGAGCGGACGCGTTGCGGCGCGAAACTGACGAAATCAGGAATCGTCACTCCGTCCCGACCGCCCGCCCGGTCTTCTCCTCGACGTCGAGCGCCCAGACCTGGGGATTCTCCCGGACGTCGACCTCGGTGAGGAGCTCGGGCCGGAACGCGTTGTCGGCCATCGCCTCGCGCGCGGCGTCCCACTCGTCGGCGGAGATGCGCTCGAACGGCCCGGAGACGATGGCGCTCCGCCACCCCCTATCGGCGTCGACGTCGAGGACGAGGAAGCTCACCACCGCCGACTCGTCGGCGTAGGTCATCTTCTTCCACTGCTCCGAGTAGCCGACGAACACGAAGTAGAGCCGGTCGTCGCCATCGTAGCCGAACGAGAGCGGAATCCCGTAGGCCCGCTCCCCGTCGGCCATCGAGAGCACGCCGTACCCGCGCTCTTCGAGCAGTCGATCGACCGCCGAGTCGTCCATTCGCGCGCCCTGAATCGGCTGGAAGTCGGTCGCCATAAGATCGTATTGAACATCACCCAATAAATAGCATAATTCGATTTTCATTCGCGTGGAAATACGCGAATATCGAGGTCGTTCAGATTCGGATATTCATATAGAGACGACGATCAGTCGATTCTGTCGAGCAGTCGCTCCGCGCGCTCGACGTCCGCTTCGGTGTTGACGTTCACCTTCCGGCCCTCGAACGGGACCGTCTCGACCCTGTATCCGGCGCGAACGAGCAGATCGATCGCGTCGGCCAGTTCGTACTCGCCGCGCGAGGAGGGCCTGACGAGCCGGCACGCGTGGAAGACCGCCGGCGGGAGGACGTAGAACGCGGCCGGGGCGTACCGCGACGGCGGATCGTCGGGCTTCTCCACGAATCCGGTGACGGTTCCGTCTTCGTCGAGTTCGCACACGGCGCCCGCTCTCGCGGTCTCACGCGAGACCTCGTGGACCGGGACGGTGAGATCTGCGTCCGTCTCTCGGTGTCGGCGGAGCACCGTATCGAGATTCCCGGCGTAGACGTTGTCGCCGTTCAGAACCGCGAAGTCGGCGTCGACCTGGTCCGCCGCCGCGAGGACGGCGTGCGCCAGCCCGGTGCGCTCTTCCTGGTGGGCGTATCGGAGGTCGAGGTCGCGGTAGGCGTCCCCATAGCGGTCGACGATCGCCTCCTTCTCGTAGCCGACGACCACGACCGCCTCGTCGACCCCCAGGTCGCGCACCGTCTCGAAGCAGCGGGTGAGGATCGGCGCGCCGGCGACCTCCACGAGCGGCTTCGGTATCTCCGCGGTCCGCGGGCGGAGCCGCGTGCCTTCGCCCGCGGCGAGAATGACGGCCTTCATCGTCGGGGTCGTCGATCGGAGGGCCCTCGGGCACTCGGATCTGTCGATCCATCCGATGGGAGCGGGGAGGGGGCGGCCTCAGCAGGCGCCGTCGTCATCGTCGTTGTCGTCGTGGTCGTCTCCATCGTCGTTGTCGTCGTAGTCGTCGTCATCGTCGTCATCGTCGTCATCACCGTCATCGCCGTCGCCGTCGCCGCCGGACTCGTCGACGTACGTCGGCACGCGCTCGCTGGCGGTGACGACCAGGCCGCCGTCCAGTTCGGCGGTCACGGTGACGTCGACGGCGTCGGCGCCGGACCGGACGCCGACGACAGAGACCGTCCGGCTGTCGCCGGAGTCGAGATCGAAGACGTACTCGGTGCCGCGGTCGGCGCCGTTCGGAGCCAGGAGCGATCCGCCGCCGGACTCGGTGAGCCGGACGGTGACGGTCGCGGACTGGGCCCCGTTGTTTCGGACGGTGACGAGCGGCGCCGAGCAGCGGACCGGCACTTCGGCGGCCGGCTCGATGCTGACGACCGCTCGGTCGGGGGCCGCGACGCCGACGCGGGCGTCCCGGACCTCGTCGATGACGCCGAAGCCGCCCGAGGGGACCGCCAGGAGCGCGAAGGCGACGAGCACGACCGCGACCGCGAGGGGCTTACCCGGGGTCACGGCGCCTCACCGCCGCGGCCGCGCCTCACTGGACGCTCCCGGACTGCGGCGAGCCCTGGACCGTGAGGCCGTTCGTGTTGCCGCTCAGCGCGAGGGTGTCGTCGCGGTCGGCGATCTCGACGCCGGCGACGCGAAGCGTCGCGCCCGACGACGAGAACGTGAGACGGAGATCCGTTCCCGCATCGAAGCGGGCCTCGCGGGTGGCCGAGTCGCCGAGGTCGGCGCGGTCGTCTACCTTGAGTTCGATCTTCCCGTGGGCGGTCACCGTCGCGCCCGCGGCGTCGAAGTCGCCGCCGCCGTTGCGGTCGGCGAAGAGTTCGACGGAACTGCCCTGAGAGGTGACGTCGGCGTCGAGGAGGCCGAGCGCCTCGCCGTGGAGCTTCACGGCGTGGAGGGCAGAGAGGGTCGCGCCGTCGGCGTCGATGTCGGCGTCGCCGTTGTCGTTGGCGAGAAGCTTGACCGATCCGCCCTGCGAGGTGACGGTGGCCCCGTCCGCACTGATCGCGCCGGCGTGGAGCTTCACGGCGTGGAGCGCCGTGACCGTCGCGTCGTCGACGGTGATCGGATTGCCGTCGTTCCCGTTGCCGTTGGCGAGGAGTTCGACGGCGCCGCCCTGGGAGACGAGCGTCGCGTCGGCCGCGCTGATCGCGCTCCCGTGGAGCCGCACGGCGCCGTTGGCGGTGATCGCCGTGCCGTCGACGGTGACGGCGTTGTCGTCGTTCCCGTTGCCGTTGGCGAGGATCTCGACGCTTCCGCCCGTCGCGGTGAGGTCGATCGACGACGTGACCTTGACCGCGTGGAGCCTAATCGACGACGCCTGGAGCGCCCCGCCGGCGACGTCCCTGGGGATCACGAGGTTGACCCGGTCGTTGAAGTCTTCGAGCTCGCCCGCGGTGTAGGTCTCTTCGCCCGCGTCGTAGACGAGGTCGTCGTCGTCGTCGGCGTACGCCAGCCCGCCCTGCGGGCCGGGGTCGTACGGGTACGGATCCGTCGCGTCGCCGACGCGGTCGCCGTCGCTGTCGGTGTCGCGGTAGTTGTCGACGCCGTCGCCGTCGCCGTCGTCGGTGCCCTCGGCGGCGTCCCCGAGGCCGTCGCCGTCGCTGTCGAGGTCGAGGGCGTCGATGACGCCGTCGCCGTCGGAGTCGACCTCCCAGCCGGGCGCGAGGCCGTCGGCGCTGGCGCCGCGGGTGGTCTCGATCCCGTCGCTGATGCCGTCGCCGTCGGAGTCGGCGTCGTTCGGGTCGGTGCCGATGGCGGCCTCGGTGCTGTCGTCGATGCCGTCGCCGTCGGCGTCGCCGGAGCCGGAGCCGCCGTCGCCGCTTCCGTCACCCGAGCCGTCGCCCGATCCGGACCCCGAGTCGCCGTCGCCGCAGACGACGCTGGTGGTCGGGGCGTCAGTGCCCTCGACGGTCGCGCTCGCGTGGATGGAAAGCGAGTCGAGGAGCGTCTCGTCGGCCGCGGTGAGCCCGGTGGAGTCGATCTGGAGGCTCACGACGAGCGTCTCGCCCGGCGCCAGCCGGACGGCGTTCTCCTCAGTCTCGATCGACTTCACGCCGTTTTCACACCGCAGGGCGGTGGTGGCCGCGCCCCCGCCGAAGGTCGGATTGTAGAAGGTGACCCGCGGCGCGCCGCCGTCGCCCTCCGTCACCCAGACCGCGACCGGCTGAGTCCCCTGATTCGTGACGTTGAACACCCCGGGGATGGTGGTCTCGGCGTCGGCCGGGATGGCGTCCAGTTCGAGCTGGATCATACCCTGAGAGACCGGCGCGTAGGCGCCGTTCGGCCCGCTGTGGGGCGTCAGCTGCACCAGCGCGTTCGCGTCGCCGGCGATGCCGACCGACGCCGTGCGGTCGGCGGCGACCGTGGTGAACGCGCCGCTCCCAGTGACCAGACCGATGGCCACGACGACAACGGCGAGAGAGATGAGTTTGGGACCGGCCATATGTAGGGGACAGAAGGCGTGATAGCTATTTAGTTAGCCCCCCCTACCCGGGGAAATCTTGCCGCTGAGGCGCGATAACGTCCCATTATTCGATTAGCGGGAAGGTCTCCAACGGTCGGAAACGGCCACTACACCCCTCATACGGGTGTTCGGACGGGCGTCCGGACCTCGGCGAACGTCCGAAAACACCCGAAATCGGCGGAATCTGGCGGTAGGACGCCCTAACGCGGCGTTAGAGCGGTCTTACAAAGACCCTATAGATCGTTGAGAGAAACGAGCCCGGTCCCTGGCCGAGACGGCTGTGGCGGGCACGGAGACGAAAACACATGAAACTCCCAAAAGGAAAGTTACTCGCACTGGTCACGATCGTCGCGGCGCTCGGAGTCGTCACCGCGACGGGGGCGTTCACCACCGTGTCCGCCGATCGGACGGCCGAAGTCAGCGTCGCCGGCGACAGCTCGGCGCTGCTGGCGCTCAATCCCACGAGCGGCTCGAACGGTGGCGCGTACGCGGCAGAGGAAAACGGGCTGTTCCAGATCACCTTCGGCGAAAGCATCGGTAGCGGCGTGAACATAGAGGCCCAGACCGACATCCAGGACGTCTTCACCATCACGAACCAGGGGACCCAGAACGTCTCGATCTCCATCAACGACACGGGCGATCACCCCGACGCGGTGACGTTCTACAACGTCAGCGTGGACGGCGAGAAGGCCACCACGAGCGCCTTCGAGGACGGCGACTACTACCTGGACAGCGGTGAGACCGTGACCGTCAGCATCTACGTCGACACCGCCGGTCTGGACGTGGATGACGAGGACTTCCTCATCGAGACGATCGAGATCAAGGCTGACGCCGTCTAGTCGTAGCCCGTCTTCGGCCGGGGACGAAAACGGTATCTCTCCGGGGCGCGTTCCGATACGCGAAATAGACGAAACACTGCGGCAAATCCGTTCATACACCCGATGACGCACACCGATTCCATCGCTCTTCGAGACCCCGCAACCGTCCGTAGCGGGCGCTCCGGGACCCCCACTCGCCGGAGCATCGAATGAGTCGGTCGGCGTCGTCGATACTCGCCTCGCTGTCGCTCCACCAGGTCGCGGCGGTCGCCGGCGTGCTGCTCTTGTTGGTCGTGCCCACGGGCGCCATCGTCGTCAATCAGTTCGACGCCGTCGGCCCCGACGGGTCGGTCGTGCTCGCGCCCGCGACGGGCTCGAACGGCGAGTACGCGCGGATCGACGCGAGCAACGAGCTCACGCTGAACATCACCGAACACGGCGTCAACCCCGACGCCGTCACCGTGATCGACGGCGTCTTCACCGTGACGAACACCGGGAACTCCTCGGTCCGCGTCTGGATCACGCAGACGAACGTGGAGGCAGTGACGTTCTACTCCGCGGCGAGCGGCCAGCCCGTCGGCGCCGAGCGGAACGTCACCCTCGTCCCGGGCGAAGAGCTCCTGATGAGCGTGCGAATCGACACCCGGAGCCCCGGCGTCGCGCCCGAGAGCACGCTCGTGACGAAGCTCATCCTCAACGTCGAGACGATCGACCCGACGACGAGCGCCCAGATCGACGTGCCCGACTCGGTCGACGCCGACGAGGTCCCGCTCGGCACGAGCGCGGTCGTCGACGTCACGGTCCGGAACACCGGCGGCGAGCCGCTCGTGCTCCGCGACCTCGCGATCGTCGGCGACGACGCGGCCGCCTTCGAGAGCGAGCTGGGCGCGCTCCCGACGATCGCGCCGGGCGGCTCGGCGACGATCCCGATCCGGTTCGCGCCGGAGGCCGAAGGCGACGCGACCGCGACGCTCCGGCTCGGCACGAACGACCCGAACGCGGCGACGGCGACCGTGACGCTGCGCGGGGAGGGAACGATCCAGTCGCTGTCGGTGATCGGGACCCGCGACGTCGACTTCGGCGACGTCCGCGTCGGCGACCGCGAGCGGACCGCCGTGACGGTCGCGAACACCGGCTCCGCGCCCGTGACCATCCGAGGCGTCAGTGTCGAGGGGACCGACGCGGCCGCGTTCGCGGCCGACGACGGCGGCGCGCCGGTGACCCTCGCGCCGGGCGCGCGGCACGTCCTCGTGGCGGCGTTCGAGCCGACGGCCGGGGGGTCCCAAGCGGCGACGCTCGCGGTCGAGACCGACGCCGACGACAGCCCGCTCCGCGTCGACCTCGCCGGGCGGGGCCTCGCGCCCGACATCGCGGTCCCGACCGGGACGGTCGCCTTCGAGCCGATCGGCCGCGGGCTGAACGCGACCGCGACGTTCACCGTCGAGAACCGCGGGACCGCCCCGCTCACCATCACCGACGTCGCCGTCGTCGGCGGCGGCCGCGAGATGTTCGCCGTGACGTCCGACCTCGGGACGCCGCTCACGCTCGACGTCGGCGCCAGCGAGACGGTCACCGTCCGATTCGAGCCGACCGACGACGGCGCGTTCACGGCGGGCGTGCGCTTCGAGAGCAACGATCCGAACGAGCCGACCGCCCGGGTCGGCGTCTCGGGCACCGGGCTCCCGCCGCACATCGACGTGAGCACGGACCACCTCGACTTCGGGGACGTCACCGTCGGCGGCTCGAAGACGCTGAACATCACGCTCTCGAACCCCGGCGACCCGAAGATTCCGGTCCGCGTGACCGACGTGCGGTTCGTCTCCGGCTCCTCGGGATCCTTCGAGATCCTCGAGGGCGAGGCGCCCTTCGAGATCGCCCCCGGCGAGACCGAGCGGGTCACGGTCCGCTACACGCCGCAGTCGGTCGGGATCAAGACCGCCCAACTGCGGATCCTGAGCGACGCCGACCAGGAGCAGATCGACATCTGGATGTCCAACACCGGCTGGCGGATCCGCGTCCAGCAGCTCGCCGAGAACGACCCCGGCGTCGACAGCGACGAGGAGTCCTGGAGCCGGCCCGTAACGCTCCCGGACGCCGCCAGCGCCGAACTCGACGCCAACGACGTCCCGCCGGGCGTCGGCCTGACCGTCGACGTGTCGGTGCCGAGGACGCGCGAGAAGCAGGCGACGATCACGACCGTCAGCGTCGCGCCCCGGTCCAAATCCGGGGAGAAGGTCACCTTCGACATGCACTTCGTCCACCACGACACCGCGCCCGGCGTCGTCGGCGGCGTCCAGTACGAGCCGGAGGCGGGCCGCGCCGTCACCCAGCACTTCGGGCTGGAACACACTATCCCGAACGAGCGGCTGGACCTGACGGAGTTCACCTACTCGGTCAAGAAGAGCGCGCTCCCCGCCGACGTCGACCCCGAGGACCTCCGGATCTACCGCTACGCCGACGGTCGGTGGAACCGCCTGAACCCCGAGCTGATCGACGAGACGGCCACCGCGTACGTCTTCTTCGTCGACCCGCCGGGCTTCTCGCAGTTCGTGCTCACCGCGCCCGAGGGCGAGCCCCAGACCGAGCCCGGCGACGACGGGCCGGACGGCGACGGGGGCATCGACGGCGACGGCGACGACGACCCGGACGACGAGGGCGACGAGGACGACGACGGCCCCGAGACGGTCGTCCGGAAGGGCGACACCACGATCACCTTCCCCGGCGAGGAGAACGGAGACCTCGCGGACCTCATCAACGTCCAGGACCTCGGGGTGCCGGCGCCCGACGTCGGCGGCCGCGACGGGCCGGAGGCGGCCATCGCCCAGGGGAGGGAGATCGGCGAGAACGCCGAGCGGATCGACTTCGGCGACGACATCTCGCTGACGATCTCGGGCGAGGGGACTTCGGAAGCGCAGATCGACTTGAAGGGCGCAGACACGCTGACGCTCGTCCGCGATCCCATCCTGCTCGTCGGGAGCCACTCGCTCTTCGGCTCCAAGGAGTCGATCGACGACAACCTCCGGATGATCCACCGCGTCGAGATCACGGTCCCGCCGGAGTACGAGAACCGCTCTGCGATCCTCCAGCTCCGCGTCCCGCGTGAGCGCTTCGGCGAGACCGACCCCGCGAACGCGACGATCGCCCGCGGCAGCGGCGGCTGGCAGCTGCTGGAGACCGAGGTCGTCGAGGAGACGCCGGAGTACGTCGTCCTCAGCGCCTACACGCCGGGCTTCTCGGAGTTCGCCGTCTTCGCCGACAACAGCGTCAGCTACGAGTGGACCGTCGAGACCTACGACGAGCCGTTCACCGGCCGCCAGATCGAGCCCTCGTTCGACGCCGTCGGGATCTACGAGACGACGCTTACCGTCACCGACGCCTTCGGGCTGACCGACGCGGCCACGTACCGGATCCTCGTCAACGACGTCCCCGGGGTCGCGGTCCAGCGGCCGCCGGTGATCTGGCCGAACGAGACGGTCACGCTCGTCGCCGACGTCGTCGACGAGTACGGCAACGTCACCGTTACCTGGGAGTTCTCCGACGGGACGACCGCCACCGGCCGGGTAGTCGAGCGGCGCTTCCCCGCCGGCACCGAGACGATCACGGTCGTCGCCGCGGACGAATTCGGCGCCAGCGGGGAGACGATCGAGACGGTCACCGTGGGCCGGTCGCTCCCCTCGGTCGAACTCCAGCAGGTCCCCGTGAGCGGGCTCGGGTGGCTCCTGCTCGGACTCCTGTTGCTCCTGCTCGTGCTCGCCCGCGACGCCCTCTCGGGGTGGATCGTCGCGGCCGTGCGGCGGCACCCACCCGAGATCACGGCGTTCGAGTCGCCGTCGATCGACGTCGTCGCGGCCCGCGTGGTGATCGAGCGGCTGGCGGTGCGGGACCGCGGCGACGACCTCGACGAGATCTCCGTGGAGGTCCGCGACCCCTCGGGCCGCCGGATCGGGATGGAGTCGGGGACGATCGGCGGCGGGCGCACCTACGAGGGGACGAAGGTGTACGTCACCCTCGACGAGTCGGCCGCCCTCCCGCCGGATGCGACCTACACCGTCCGGGTCCGCGTCACCGACGAGGCGGGCGCCGAGTGCGTCGAGCGGGCGACGGTCCGGTCCGACCCGTTCCGGTACCCCCTCGGCCGGCCGAGCGCGGGCGGCGAGTCCGCCGCGGACGACGACTGATAGTGATTACTCTCACTGTTTACCGCCGAACGCCACCCCCGGTAACGGCGTTCGGCGGGAAGAGACGAGAGTAATTACTATGATACCGAACCCCTCGGGCGTTACCGCCGGGCGTCACTCCGTGACGGCCACTCGCGATCGGACAGACCTCACAGCGGGCCGATCCGACGCGAATAGCTATACGTCGGCGGGT
This sequence comes from Halobellus sp. EA9, assembly GCF_051195055.1. NCBI lineage: Archaea > Methanobacteriati > Methanobacteriota > Halobacteria > Halobacteriales > Haloferacaceae > Halobellus > Halobellus sp. EA9. The sequence continues at coordinate 105,312 of NZ_JBNTJW010000007.1, forward strand.
GCTACCGAAGTGCAGGAATGTCGGCAGAACTGCGGGCGAAGCGGCTGATCGGTTACTACGGGCGGTATCTGTTCTTCGCGCTTCTCGTACTGGGGGTCCTCGCGGCCGCGGGGGCGGGCTACGTGTACGCGACCCCGCCGACGGAGCGGGTCACAGAGCAGACCGAGGTCCAGCAGGTCAGCGCCGACGTGCGGACCAGCGCCGTCGTGACCGGCAACACCACCTTCTACCGGAACGGCCAGCGGCTGGTCGACCAGCCCGCGTACCTGATGGCGGCCACGCCGAATCTGACCGTCGAGACGCGCGTGGCCGTCCCCTCGGGGACGGACGTTCGGGTCACCCAGCGGCTCGCGCTCGTCCAGACGGCGACACGAGGCGACCGGCCGTTCTGGACGTCGAGCCGCGTGATCACGGAGGGGGAAACGACCACCAGGGAGGGGAGCGCCGCGACGAGCGCGACGGTGAACATGTCCGCGATAGAAGACGAGGTGCGGCGGAACCGCGGGACTCTCGGCACCATCGGCGGCTTCGAGACGCGGCTCGAACTGAACGTCACCTACGACACGGGCGCGTACACCGGGAGCCTGACCGCCTCCAGTCCCGTGGTGGTCTCCGAGCGGGCCTACTGGATCGAATCGCCGCTGTCGGCGACGCGGACCCACTCCCGGCCGGTGACCCGGACCGTCGCGGGCGAGTCGAACATGGCGCTCGTGGGGCTGCTCGGGCTCTTGACGCTGTCGGCGTTCGCCTCCGCCGGCGGCGTCGCGTACGTGCGGCGGGAGGACATCGACGTCGAGGCGATCGAACTCCGGATGGACCGGGCGCGCTTCAAGGAGTGGATCACCACGAGCGAGATCCCGACCGACCCGGACCGAAAGTACGTCCGGACCACGAGCCTCGAAGGCCTCGTCGACATCGCGATCGACTCGAACAACCGCGTGCTCCACGACCCCGAGCCCGACGTCTACACCGTCGTCACCGACGACATCGTGTACTACTACGCCACCGACGAGAGCGCGATGACGTCGTGGTTCAACATGTAGCGGCCCCCCGACGCCGACGCCGCTGCCACTATTTGAAGAACCGATACAGCCGCTCGCGAAGCGGGAGGTCCCGCGAGCGGACCCGCCGGGTCCCGTACAGCGTCGACAGGCCGAGCGAGGCCACGCCGGCGCCGAGGAGCGCGTCGATGGCGACGATGGGGAGCCACGGGTGGATCCGGTAGAGCGCCTCGATCGTGCTCGTCGGCAGCACGGCCAGGTAGCGGTGCTCGACGAGCGTGCGCTGGTAGTAGCCCGTCGACGGCGGCGCGGTCACCGTGACGATGCTCTCGCGGACGCTGTTGGACGAGACGTACACGGTCGACGGCTGGGCGGCGATGCCCTCGGTCGCGGGTTCGAGGAACACCACGACGGGGAGCAGTCCGTTCGAGGGGACGAGGTACCGGACCGTCTCGGAGGTCCCCGAGGCGACGACGCGGATCCCCGGCGCGTCCTGGCTCGAGCTGACGATGTCGAACGACTGGGGGCCGGCCGGGACGGTCATACTCCCGGTCACGAGGATGAGCAGGCAGGCGGTGAGCGCGAGGACGTAGACGCGGCCCATCGCCCGTCCGTCGTCGATGCCCGATCGCGACGTCCGCCGCGTCCGCGTCGGGCCGGACTTCCGACCGAGGAGGTCCGTGAGGACGTACGTCACGATGCCGAAGCCGAAGAGGATGTACGCGAGGCCCTGACTGCCCAAGAGCGCGCGCGTCCCGAACAGGGTCGCGAGGCTCCGTTGGATGCCCGAGAGGCCGTCGTTGATGGTGACGACGACGACGCCGAGCTGCGGCACGACGACGATCCGACCGCCCACCTGGAGCGCCTTCGCGACGATCTGGGCGTCCTGGACCGGCGGCTCGGCGCTGTCCTGGTCGGTCACTGGGTTGGCGTCGCCCTTCGTGATGTAGCCCCCGTCGGTCTCGCCGACGACCCGGTGGGTGACCAGGTCGCCGCCGTTGAGGTTCACCGCGTCGAAGACGATCACGTCGCCGGTGCGGACCGGGCCCGCGACGGCCATCGGGATCGCGACGAAGCCGTCGTTCGGGCGGAGCATCGGCTCCATGCTCCCGGTCTCGACGTAGCTGAAGAGCACCGGCTGGCCGGTCGCCTGCCCGAGGACGAGCGAGCCGATCACGAGCAACAGGACGCCGACGAGGGCGTATTCGGCCGCGCGACGGGGCGTCATCGACCGCGCGACTCCGGCTCCGGCGGCCGTCGCTCGGTGTCGGGGGCGACAGAACGGCTGTGGGTGGTGATCGGCATACGAGGAGATTACTGGCCGGCGGGACGGTCGCGGTGTCCGCCGAGCGGACGAGCGGACGGCGCTCCGACAGTCCAGCTATGTTTACATAAATAACGCGAGAAGGACATAAGATGGTTTCGGGAGTCGGGGTCCGAGCGAGCCGACGCGCCGTGAGACGGTCCGGCGCGGGCGGGTAACGTAGATTTAATACGACATCTGACGAACGGTCGGTGGAAGTCGAACACCCGTGAGTGACGATTACAGAGACCAGTCCAGTTCGCCCAACGCCACGGGCGCGTTCGAAGACTGGATGGAGCAGTTGGCCGCGGAGACGGATCTGAGTACCGAGGAGGCGTTCGAGCAGTTGGTCTCGGCGTACTGGACGCTCAACGAGATCTTCGGATTGGTCGAGCGCGTCGGCAGCGAGTCGACGCTGTTTCGACGGGCGGAAAGCGGCGACCGAAACGCCGAGCCGACGCCGGAGAGATCGAGGCCGCGGGACGCCGAACGGACGATCCACCGCGGGACGAACGACCGCGGGACGGAGGAACCGTCCGGACCCGACGCCGACGCGCTTCGGGCGGAGCTGTCGCACCTCCAGGCGCGGCTGTCGGACGTCGAAGCCGCGCTGGCGGCGGCGCAGTCCGACTCCCGAGAGGAGGTGACGGCGCTGGCCGAGCAGTTCGACGCGGCGCGGACGGCGGACCGCTCCCGGCTCGACTCCCTCGACGCCCACGTCAACACCGAGTTCGGGAACTCCCGGACCGTGCTGCGCCGCCTGATCGAGAGCCAGCACGGCCACGACGACGCGCTCGCGGCCGTCCGTTCGGAGCTGGCCGCCCTCGGGGACCACGTCGAGGCCGAAGCGGCGCTGGGCGAACTGAAAGAGCGCGCGAACCGGCTCGGCGTCGAGCGGGCGGACTGCGAGGCGTGCGGTTCGACCGTCCGGCTGGCGCTGTTATCGACGCCGGCCTGCCCGCACTGCGCGGAGCCGTTCGACGGGATCGAGCCGCACGCGGGCTGGTGGTTCGGATCGGACGTGCTCACGGTCGCCAGCGGCGGTGAGGGCGCCGAGGCCGACGAACAGCGGCCGAGAGAGGACCCAAAGAGAAAGACGGTGCTGCCGGAGTTGCCGCCCGACGCGGAGTAGCGAGTGGCGCGGCAGATCGGGAGTGTGGGCCCCGAGACTGTCGAACCGAGATTATCGATGGCCGATTACTGATCACCGATAGCCGATTACTAATTACTGATTACCTATCACCGATCGAGCGAGACGCTCCCGTCGCGATCGAACCGAAGGACGGTGTCGAACAGCGACGTGAACGTCAGAATCAGCTGTGAGGGGTGGGCCTCGGGATCCAGGTGGAAGTGGGCCCGCGCGTCCGCGGCCTCGATCTGGTGTTGGAGGACGTGCAGGAACCGAAGCACGAGCCGCGGGTCGGAGACCGCCTGGAGCGCGTCGGTCAGCGAGTGGAAGCACACGAGCGTCCGAGCCGACGACGACTCCCACTCCGAGAGGTACTTCGTGATCGCGAATCCGAGCTTCATCAGATCGCCCTGATTGGGGACGGACTTGACGGGGATCGTCGCCTCGGACCCCGGCGCCGAAACCGTCGTCCGCGCCCGGTCGGAGCCGCCGAGGCTGACGATCGCCGTGCGCTCCGGCTGGCCCGCCAGGTCGCCGGCGACGGCCTCGGCGCGCTCGGCGGCCGACTGCCCGTAGGTGACGAGGAGGAGATTGACCGCGTCGCCTTCGGATGCGGCGGGCGAGAGGAACTGCGTACAGAGGTGCTGGTCCGCGGTGCAGGACTCCGGGCCGACCAGGAGCACGTTCGGAGAGTCACCGACGAGGTCCCGCACCGTCTCGCGCCCGAGACCGCGCGTCGGGGCAGAGAAATCCGCGTCGACGCGGTCGGATCCCTCGGCTCGCTTGGATCGGGTCGCTCCGGCTGACGCTCCGGCCGACTCCGATCCGTCGCGTCCCGCCGACCCTCCCAGTCGGGAGACGCGGTCGGCGAGGTCACCCAGCGACGGGCGTTCGTCGCCAGATCGGTCGGTGGGGACGGCAGTCGGGTCCGGATCCTCTGACGGATCGGAGCGGGCGTCCGCCGAGTCGGCTTCGAGGGCGTCCGCCTGTGCGGGATCGGGGTCGTCGTCCGGCGGTTCGCGGTCGTCGTGAGAGGCGTCGGTCGCGGCGTCCAGTTCCGGGTCCGCCCAGAGGTCCGGGTCCGGCTCCGCTTCCGAGGGCGGAGAGAGCGGGCGTTCTCGCTCCAGCAGTTCCACGAGGTCGGCCAGGGAGTGCCGCTCCGGCCCCCCGTCGTCGGAGTTCATCGGCGGCGCCCCCTCACGAGCGCTCCCGGAGTTCGGGCGGCGGGACCCCGTCGCCGAAGCGCATCCGGCGCGTCTGGTACGTCTGGACGAACGCGGAGATGGCAAAGGAGACGAGGACGACGCCGCCCCAGGCGAGGTCCGGAACGGTGGCGAAGGGCCACAGTTCGAGCCAGGCGACGAGGAGCAACACCGCGTTGACGATCGAGAGGCCCACGTAGTACAGGCTCCAGGGGATCGTGCCGCCGGAGACGACCTCCAGGTAGACGTCGAGGTCGGCGAAGGCCTGAGAGATCGAGACGACCCCGCGGTCGGCGTCGTAGTCGACGATACCCTCCTTCGCGAGGGTCTTGAGGTGCGACTGGTACATCGCGATGTAGACCCGCTTTCGCTCCTTCGAGGTGAGCTCGTCGACCGGCTTGTCGTTCTCCCAGGCGGCGACCTGCTCGGCGAGCTCGCTGAGCGGCACCGGCTCGTCGCGCTGCTTGAGGTAGTGAACCGCGTAGCGCCGACGTTTGTCGGACAGTACGCTGTAGGCGAGATCGCTCGAACGGAGTCTGTCTGGCGTGTGCTGTGTTTGCATCAGGCCCTCGGATGGATGGGGGCTGGAGATTATCGGCGTCGTCGGCAACTGTAACGAGTGTGGTATCGCTTCCCAGTTATATAGTTTCATCGGGGATCACTACCGATCTGTCAACTTTTCGTCGTCACGGCAGGTCGTACGCGGCGAAGTACTCCCAAACGTACTCGTGGAAATCGGGGTCGGGCCGTGAGACGAACCGGTAGTCGGAGTGTTGGTCGTCGAGGTCGATCTCGGCGTCGGGAGCTGCGGGCGACGCCCGGTAGACGATGTTGACGGTGTGGCGGCTGACGCCTTCTGGCGTCCGGTCGGCGTCCCAAAAGTGCGCGTGGACGCCGAGGCGCTCGCCGACGTCGATCTCGATGCCGAGTTCCTCCCGGCCGACGCGGCGGGCGGCCGCGGTCAGTTCCTCGCCCTTGTAGAGCCGGCTCCCCGGCCAGAACCAGACGCGGGGTTCGTGGTTCCGCTCGGCCAGGAGCACCCCATCGTCCGTTTCGAGAACGACCTCGACGCACACCTGCGGCATCGCTTCGAGGAACGCCCGGAAGTCGTCGTCGGGGACGAACTGGTCGTGGACATCCATACCGACCGAGTCGGGAGCCGACGACAAGGATCCGGCGATGGCCGGAGTCGCCACGAACACAAAGTTGATTAGTGTGGCAAGCATTCCCACGAGTGACAATGCCTGACACGAAAGCGGGCCGCGAGCGGAAGGGGCGGAACAAGCGCACCCAGCTCCAGCAGGAACTCTACGAGGAGGAGATCGACGCGCTCGACTCCGACGAGGACCTCCCGGAGTTCGAGCCCGAGCGCGACCGCCCGTTCGTGGCGGACGAACTGCCCGGCGAGGAGTAATCACTATCAGTCGACCGCGGTCCACTTCTTCGATCGTCGCGAGGCGCCAGTCGTGACACCGTCGCGAGCCGGAGCCGAGAGCCGACGGTGAGGCCCGACCAGGGCGGCGTACCGCCGGAGAGACAGTGACAAGGGCGGCGGTACCGTCGTGGGCGTATGACCACGTGGGACGAGCGGTTCCGCCGCGGCGAGTACCCCTCCGATCCCGACCCGTCGCCGGTGCTGTGCGAGTACGTCGGGGAAGCGGCCGACGGGCGGGCGCTCGACGTCGCCTGCGGGACCGGACGCAACGCCGTGTTTCTCGCCGATCGGGGGTACGAGGTCGACGCGCTCGATCAGTCCGCCGAGGGGCTCCGCATCGCCCGCGCGAACGCCGCAGAGCGTGGCGTCGACGACCGCCTCAATCCCATCCGTGCGGATGCGACGCAGTTCGCGTACCCAGAGGGTCGATACGACGTGGTGACGATCAGCTTCTACCGGACCCTCGATCGGCTGGGCGACATCAAGGCGGCGCTGCGGCCCGGCGGGCTGCTGTTCTATCAGCATCACCTCCGAGCGGACCCGCCGGCGGAGGTGGGCCCGAGCACGGACCGCTATCGGTTTTGCGCGAACGAACTCCTCCGGGCGTGTCTCGACCTCACCGTGCTGTACTACGAGGAGTCGAGCGAGGAGGTGGACGGAAGCCGCTCGGCGACCGTCGAGATCGTCGCCCGCAACAGCCACGGCGGGAGGCAGTCGTATCCCGAGACGGCGTGGAGCGAGCCGCGCCGCTGACGGTCGGTAGTATATAAAACCCGGAACGGGGACCGTAGTGAGTCGGCATAACGTGGTGTTTGTTACCACATATTGAGCGACGTATATGGCCGTTTCGCGCGGTTTTCGAGGCGATTATCGTTTTTCATCGGGCTCGGAATTCCCCGACGGCGACCGCTCCGGAGCAAAGAATTTATATAGAATCACAAACAATCAGTCGGTGTCTATGAGCCAGCGAATGCAACAGGGTCAGCCGATGATCATCATGGGCGAGGACGCCCAGCGCGTCAAGGACAAGGACGCCCAGGAATACAACATCCAGGCCGCTCGGGCCGTCGCGAACGCGGTACGCTCGACACTCGGCCCGAAGGGGATGGACAAGATGCTCGTCGACTCGATGGGCGACGTCACCATCACGAACGACGGCGTCACCATCCTCCAGGAGATGGACATCGACAACCCGACGGCCGAGATGATCGTCGAGGTCGCCGAGACCCAGGAGGACGAGGCCGGCGACGGCACCACCACCGCGGTCGCGATCGCGGGCGAGCTCCTCAAGAACGCCGAGGACCTCCTCGAACAGGACATCCACCCGACGGCGATCATCAAGGGCTTCCACCTCGCGAGCCAGGAGGCCCGCTCCCAGGTCAACGAGGTCGCCGAGGGCGTCGAGCCCGGCGACAGCGAGGTGCTCCAGAAGGTCGCCGAGACCTCGATGACCGGCAAGAGCTCCGAGCTCAACAAGGACCTGCTCGCCGAGCTCGTCGTCGACACGGTCGAGGCCGTCACGGTCGAGGCCGACGACGGCTCCTACGTCGTCGACCTGGCGAACGTCAACATCGAGACCCAGACCGGCCGCGCGACCAGCGAGTCCGAGCTCCTCAACGGCGCGGTCATCGACAAGGACCCGGTCCAGGACGACATGCCCACCGAGTTCGACGAGGCCGACGTCCTGCTCCTGGACGAGCCCATCGAGATCGAGGAGACCGACGTCGACACGCAGGTCAACGTCGAGTCCCCCGACCAGCTCCAGCAGTTCCTCGACCAGGAGGAAAAGCAGCTCCGCCAGAAGGTCGACAAGATCGTCGACTCCGGCGCCGACGTCGTCTTCTGCCAGAAGGGCATCGACGACCTCGCCCAGCACTACCTCGCGAAGGAGGGCATCCTCGCCGTGCGCCGGACCAAGAAGTCCGACATCGCGTTCCTGCGCGACGTCGTCGGCGCGAACGTCGTCTCCGACCTCGACAGCCTCTCCGGTGAGGACCTCGGACGCGCCTCGGTCCGCCGCGACGCCGACGACGAGCTGTTCTACGTCGAGGGCCTCGACGAGGAGACCCACGGCGTGACCCTGCTGCTCCGCGGCTCGACCGACCACGTCGTCGACGAGATCGAGCGCGGCGTCCAGGACGCCCTCGACGTCGTCTCGACGACCGTCTCCGACGGCCGCGTCGTCGCCGGCGGCGGCGCCATCGAGGTCGAGGTCGCGCGTCGCCTCCGCAGCTACGCCGGCTCCGTCGGCGGCCGCGAGCAGCTGGCCGTCGAGGCCTTCGCCGACGCGCTGGAGCTCGTCCCGCGCGTCCTCGCCGAGAACGCCGGCCTCGACTCCATCGACACGCTCGTCCGCCTCCGCGAGGCCCACCAGGAGGACGAGGACACCCGCGCCGGCCTGAACGTCTTCAGCGGCGACGTCGAGGACACCTTCGAGGCCGGCGTCGTCGAGCCCGCTCAGGCGAAGGAACAGGCGATCTCCTCCGCCACCGAGGCCGCGAACCTCGTGCTCAAGATCGACGACATCATCGCCGCCGACGAGCTGAGCACCAGCGGCGACGGCGACGACGAAGGCGGCGCCCCCGGCGGCGGTATGGGCGGTATGGGCGGCATGGGCGGTATGGGCGGCGCGATGTGAACGTCGGCGACGACGCTCCATAGGCCCGCAGGCCCCACGCCACCGCATCCGTCCGAACCGCTCCGAACCGCTCCGAACCGCTCCGAACCGCTCCGAACCGCTCCGAACCGTTCCGAATCACGTCCAGTCGACCCCCTCCGCTCTCGTCTCCCCGGTCCGTCGGATCGCTCGGCTGACCGCCCGACGGGCGCGGCCCCATCCTCCCCACGACGACGCGTCGCGATTTTCCGTCTCCGCATCGACCGCGTAGCCGCCAGTCGAGGGACTGTCGCGGAACGTCGGCGAGTGACAAATAGTTGTAGTTGTATTCTACTTTATTCGCTATATTGGAATTCAATTCGATGTAATAGTATTAAGTGGAATAAGCGGGAACGTCGAGGTATGAAGACGCTCCTGTTGAACCACGCGGACGTCCGCGAGAACGCGCCGATGGCGGAGCTCGTGCCGGCGATCGAGGCGGCGTTCGGGGCGTACGAGCGGGGCGACGCCCAGATGCCCCCGAAGTCCTACATCGACCTCCCGCAGTACAACGGCGACTTCCGGTCGATGCCGGCGTACCTGGACGCCGGATCGTGGGACGCCGCGGGCGTCAAGTGGGTGAACTCCCACCCCGACAACCCCGAGCGGTTCGACCTCCCGACCGTGCTGGGGACGATGATCTACACCGACCCCGAGACGGCCGTGCCCCTCGCGATCCTCGACGGCCGGACGCTGACGATGCTGCGGACCGGCGCGGCCGCGGCGGTCGCGACCGACCACCTCGCCGTCGCGGACGCTTCCTCGCTGGGCATCGTCGGCGCGGGCGCCCAGTCCTACACCCAACTGCGGGCGATTTCCGAGGTGCGGGACATCGAGACGGTCGTGATCTCGGACCTCGACGAGGAGCGCGTCGCGGCCTTCATCGACGAGTTCGAGGCCGACTACGACGTCCGCGCGGGGTCGGTCGCGGAGGCCGCCGCCTGCGACGTGCTCTCGACGGTCACGCCCGTCGAGTCGCCGATCGTCTCCCGCGAGTCGGTCGGCGAGCACACCCACATCAACGCGATGGGCGCCGACGCGGCCGGCAAGCACGAGCTCGACGACGAGATCCTCCTCGATTCGAAGCTCGTGATCGACGACTACGAGCAGACGACCCACTCCGGCGAGATCAACGTCCCCTGGAGCGAGGGCGTCCTCGGCGACGGCGACATCCACGCCGCGCTCGGCGAGATCGTCGTCGGAACGAAGGCGGGCCACGTCGACGCCGACGGGCTCACCGTCTTCGACTCGACCGGGCTGGCGATCCAGGACGTCGCCGCCGCCCACGTGGCCTACGAGCACGCGGAGGACAACGACAACGGCTACCCGTTCGACCTCCTCGGGCTGGCGTAGGCCGGCCGTCCGACGCATAGTTTTTACCGGGGAGCCGACACCGATGGAGTATGGTGTGGGTCCGCTCGGAGTACGCGGGGGAGCTGGCGGTCGTCTCGACGTGGCTCGCGGCGCTCATCCCCTGGAACGTGACGTATTCGAGCGACGTCTCCGGCGGCGCGGTGCTGTTCGTGCGCTTCCCGTTCTTCCAGGTCCGGTACGCCTTCGGCGTCCCGCTGGCGCGCCGCGTCGCGGTCTCGGATCCGCTCTCGGCGATCGCGTTCCAGTCGGGCCAGACGATCCAGGCGGCCTACCAGGCCTGGGCGTTCGGGGCAGCGGTCCTGGCGGTCGGCGTCCTCGTCGCGGTCGCGTACTACCTCGACGAGGAGCGCGTCGAGTCGGGGCCGGTCGATCCCGTCCGCTTCCTCGGGGGGATCCTCGGGCTCTCGGGGCTCGTCCTCGCGGGCGCGACGTACCTGCTCGTCACCCGCGGCTTCCCCGGGATTCCCCTGCCCGTCGGCGTCGTCTTCCTCCTGGTCCTCGGCGGCGTGTTGCTGACGGTCGAGCGGGCGTGATAGTGATTACTCTCGTCTCGTCCCGCCGAACGCCGTCACCGGGGATGGCGTTCGGCGGTAAACAGCGAGAGTAATCACTATGAGAGGGGGCCGCGGCGCCGCGACGGCGCCCGAACGCGGCCGACAGTATAAGTCGCTCCGAGCGAAACCGTAGGTAACGGCTCGGATCGCAGAACAATGGAGGGGAACGATCGGGACGGAGACGCCGGGATGGGGGAGGCCCGCCCGCCCGGGGACGGCATCGACTCGGCGAGCGGGCACGCGGAGCCGTCGGTCCCGTCCGCGTCGCCGGCGGCTTCGTCGTCGGACGCGACCGGGGACCGCTTCACCGACGACGGCGCCGACGGCGGGGCGCTCGACGGGCTCCGGCGGCGCATCGAGCGGCTCGTCGACGTCCTGCGGGGCTCGTCGCTGGACGTGCGCCCGTACCGCCCCGACGACGGCGTCTTCGCGTCGTTCGAGCCCCCGGCGGGCGAGGAGGTCGTCGACCGCTACTGGGTGAACGCGCCGTACGCCTACGTCGCGATCACCTACGACGACGCGAACAGCGAGCACTACTACTACGCGGTCGAGCCCGACCTCGACGACTTCGGGGCCGAACTGCTCTCGCGGGCCCGCGTCGACATCCGCGACCCGCTCCTCTACCGGGGCGGCGACGAGCCGACCGCGGAGTCGACGCTCCGCGCGGAGCTGCAGACGCTGCTCGAACAGTACGGCGTCGACGTCTCGATGCGGACGTTCCACGCCCTCCTGTACTACCTCAGCCGCGACTTCCGGGGGTTCGGGCGCATCGACCCGCTGATGCACGACCCCCACATCGAGGACGTCTCCTGCGACGGCTACGACCTGCCGATCTTCGTCTACCACGACGAGTACACGGACGTCGAGACGAACGTCGTCTTCGGCGCCGACGACCTCGACGACTTCGTGATCCGGCTCGCCCAGGAGTCGGGGCGCCACATCAGCGTCGGCGACCCCGTCGTCGGGACGACGCTGCCGGACGGCTCGCGGGTCGAACTCGCCTTGGGCGAGGAGGTGACCCCGCGCGGGTCGGCCTTCACGATCCGGAAGTACGCCGACGAGCCGTTCACCCCCGTGGATCTCATCGAGTTCGGGACGTTCTCTGTCGACCAGATGGCGTACCTCTGGCTCTGCATCGAGAGCAACAAGAGCCTGATCTTCGCCGGCGGCACGGCCTCGGGGAAGACCACCTCGATGAACGCCGTCTCGATGTTCGTCCCGCCGCGGGCGAAGGTGCTGACAATCGAGGACACCCGCGAGCTGTCGCTGTACCACGACAACTGGCTCGCGTCCGTGACCCGCGAGCGCCTCCACGAGGGGTCCGACATCGGGATGTACGACCTGCTGCGGTCGGCGCTGCGCCACCGCCCGGAGTTCATCATCGTCGGCGAGGTGCGTGGTGAGGAGGCGGTGACGCTGTTCCAGGCGATGAACACCGGCCACACCACGTTCTCGACGATGCACGCCGACAGCATCGAGACGGTGATCAATCGCCTGGAGAACGAGCCGATCAACGTCCCGCGGGCGATGGTCCAGTCGCTCGATCTCCTGTGCGTCCAGACGCTCACGCGGGTCGAGGGCGAGCGCGTGCGGCGGTCGAAGTCGATCGGCGAGATCGGCGAGATCGACCAGCGGACGGGCGAACTCGACTACGCGAAGGCGTTCAGCTGGGAGCCCGACACCGACAGCTTCCGGGAGTCGGACTCGAACCTCCTCTCGGAGATCCAAAGCGAGCGCGGCTGGAGCCGGACCGAGCGCAAGCGGGAGATGAACCGCCGCAAGCGGTTCCTGCGCCTGCTCGTCGACCTCGGCGTCACCGACTACCGGGAGTTCACCGCGCTCGTCAACGAGTACTACGCGAACCCCGAGCGCGTGATGGAGCGGCTGGAGGGCCTCCACGACGACAGCGAGGCCGGCGACGTCACCGCCAGCGTCGGGGCGGAAGTCGACGGCGACGGCGACGCCGGCACCGAACGGACCGACGTCGGGGAGATCGAGACCGATGGCGGTAATTGAATTGCTGTTGGGCTACGGGCCGCTCGTCGCGGTGACGCTGCTCGCGCTGCCGGTCGCGCTCGTGCCCGTGAGCCCCCGGGCGCGCCTGCTCGTCACCCGGCTCTCGCTGCCGATTTTCGGTCAGTACGTCGAGCGGAGCCCGCGTCGCCGCGAGCAGACCGCGCGGATGCGGGCCGCGTTCGTCGGCGAGAGCCACCGGGTGTTCGCCGCCCAGACGCTCTTCATCTCCGGGGTCGCGGGGGTCGCGGGGAGCGTCTACGGCGTCTACCTCGCCGCGGTCGTCCTCCGGTCGCTGGCGATCGAGCCCGAGGCGCTCCGGGCGGCGCTCCCGGAGCCGCTCGCCTTCCTCGGGGCGATCGCCAGCGTCCCGGACCTCTCGTTCCTCCAGCTGTTCGCGCTCTTTCTGGTCGCCAGCGCCACCGTCGGGACGGGCCTCGCGGCGCTGGCGTACTGGGGCCGGTGGGCGTACCTCGACCAGCGGGCGCGGGCCCGGGCGATCGAGATCGACACGTCGCTGCCGGGGACGGTCGCGTTCGTCTACGCGCTCTCGCGGTCGGGAATGCCGTTCCAGGCGGTGCTGCGGACGCTGGCGCGGAACCAGGAGGTCTACGGCGAGTCCGCGCGGGAGCTGGCGGTCACCGTCCGCGACATCGACGCCTTCGGGACGGACATCCTGACGGCGCTGCAGGACACCGCCGAGCGGACCCCGAGCGACGGCCTCGCGGAGTTCACAGGGAACCTCGCGAGCGTGCTCTCCTCGGGCCAGAGCGTCCCGGACTTCCTCCGGGACCAGTACGAGCGGTTCCAGGAGGAAGCAGAGGCCCAACAGCGGCAGTACCTCGAACTGCTCTCGACGTTCGCGGAGGTGTACGTCACGGTGCTCGTCGCCGGGCCGCTGTTCTTGCTCACCGTGCTCGTGGTGATCGGTCTCGTCATCCAGAACACGCTCACGCTGGTCCGGATCGTGAGCTACGTCGCGATCCCGCTCTTGACCTTCGGCTTCGTCGTGTACGTCGACAGCATGACCGAGAGCCTGACCGTTCCGACCCGCGGGAGCGAGGACGCGACGGCGCAGGCCATCGCCTCCGGCTCTCCGACGGAGCGGGGAGCGGGCCGCTGGGAGGCGGTCGGCGAGGGGGCGCGACGCGGCGACGGCGGGACCGACGCCGCGGCGCGGGCGAACTGGGAGCGGCTGGCCGTCTACGACCGGATCGGCGCCCTGCGGCGGACGCTCTCGAACCCCATCGGGACGGTGCTGGAGTCGCCGGTGTACTCGCTCTTCGTGACCGTGCCGGTCGGGCTCGTCGCGCTCGCGCTGTCGATCGACGGGGCGGTCCGGGAGGCGGTCGCCGCGTTCCAGTCGGGGGCGACAGATCCCGCGGACGCGGTCCTGACGCTCGCGGCGGCGATCGACGGGCCGGTCGTGCAGGTGACGATCCTCGCGCTCGCGGGGATCGCGCTGGCCCACGAGATCCAAAAGCGCCGCATCAGCGCGATCGAGGCCGACACGCCGGACTTCCTCGACCGGATGGCGAGCATCAACGAGGCGGGCGTCACCGTCGTCGGCTGCCTGAAGCGCCTGTCGGACGCCGACCTCGGACGGCTCGGCGACGAGGTCGCGCGCGTCTGGCGGGACATCCGGTGGGGGTCGAACGTCGACGCGGCGCTCGCCCGAATGGAGCGGCGGACGGGCGCGCCCTCGGTGTCGCGGGCGGTCACGCTCATCCGGAACGCGATGGCCGCGAGCGGCGACATCAGCCCGGTGCTCCACATCGCGGCCGACGAGGCCCAGGAAACGCGTCGGCTCCGCCGGGAGCGCCGCCAGGAGATGCTGACCTACCTCGTCGTGATCTACGTCTCCTTTTTCGTCTTCCTCGGGATCGTCGTCGCGCTGACGGTCTCGTTCATCCCCGCGATCGAGGCCGCGAGCCAGTCCGCGGGCGGGGCGGCGGGCGATATCGCTGGTGTCGACACCGGGATCTTCGGCGGCCTGCAGGACGTCGACACCGACGCCTACGAACTGCTGTTCTTCCACACGGCGGCGATCCAGGGGCTCTGCTCGGGGCTCGTCGCCGGCCAGCTCGGCGAGGGGAGCGTGATGGACGGCCTGAAGCACGCGAGCTTCCTGCTGACGGTCGCGTACGTCGTGTTCGCGGTCCTGTGACGCGCGAGATTCCCGCCTCGCCGCCGGCGACCGCTGCGGCTTTGTGTCGCCGCCGACTGGCCGAGGTATGGACGACGAGCGGTCGTCGAGCGACGGTGACTCCGGGGTCGAGCCGGGACCGGACGCCGAGTCGGTCAGGGAGACCTACGACCGCATCGCCGACCACTTCGCGTCGACGCGGGAGTACCCGTGGCCGGAGGTCGCGGCGTTCCTCGGGCGGGAACCGGGCGGGGGTGCCGACCTCGACGACGACGCGGCGACGCTCGCGGACGGCGCCGGGCCGGCGCTCCGCAGTCGCGGCGCGGAGTCGACCGGCGGAAGTGGCATCGACGCCGACGACCGGGCCGAGCGCGTCGGCCTCGATCTCGGCTGCGGCAACGGCCGCCACGCCGAACTCCTGGCGGACGTCACAGAGCGCGTCCTCGCGGTCGACGCCAGCGCCGGGCTCCTGCGGACCGCGCGAGAGCGGGCGGCCGATCGAGGGTTCGACGCCCGCCTCGTGCAGGGCGACGCGGCGTCGCTGCCGCTCCGTGGGGACCGCGTCGACGTCGGGGTCTACGTCGCGACGCTCCACCACCTCCGGCCGCGCGAGCGCCGGGTCGCGAGCCTCTCGGAGTTGGCGCGGGTGTTGCGGCCGGGCGGCCGCGCGCTCGTCAGCGTCTGGTCGACCGCCCACGACCGCTTCGACGCCGCGTCGGGGTTCGACACGACCGTCGACTGGACGCTGCCCGGCGGCGAGACCCTGCCCCGGTTCTACCACATCTACGACCCCGCGGAGTTCGACGCAGACCTGGCCGCGAGCGACCTCCGTACCGTCGACAGCGTCGTCTCCAGCGGGAACTGCTACGCCGTCGTGACGCCCGAGCGGGGCGGCGACGGATCTGGTGTGTGAAGCCCTGGCGGGCGGGCGATCGCGGCGCACGCGAACTCTGCGTTTAAGTCGGCGCGACCGCTACTCGGAGGCAATGAGTGACACCGAGGACGGATCCGAGACCGAGGCGCGCGACTACGAAGTGGTGGTCGTCGGCGGCGGCCCCGCGGGGGTACAGACCGCGCTGTACACGACCCGACTGGGCCACGACACGGCGGTCGTCGACCGCGGCGGGGGCCGCGCGGCGATGATGCTCGACACGCACAACGTGATCGGCGTCCCCGAGGAGACCTCGGGCAACGAGTTCCTCCAGACCGCCAAAGAGCAGGTGCGGTCCTACGGCGGCGACGTCGTCCGCGACTTCGTCACCGGGATCGAGCGGACCGACGACGGCCGCTTCCGACTCGTCGGCAACGACGCCGAGTTCCTGGCCGACCGGGTCGTCCTCGCGGTCGGCTTCAACGACGAGCGCCCCGACCCGCCCGTCCCGCGCACCGGCAAGGGGCTGCACTACTGCCTCCACTGCGACGCGTACATGTTCATCGACCGGCCGGTCTACGTGATGGGCGCCGGCGAGGCCGCGGCCCACGTCGCGATGATCATGCTCAACTTCACCGACGACGTGGACCTGCTCCTCCGCGGCGAAGACCCCGAGTGGAGCGACGAGACCGACGAGCAGCTCCGCGCCCATCCGATCGAGATCGTCGGCGCCGAGATCACCGGGATGCAGAAGAGCGACGACGGCTGGCTGGAGGCCTTCGAGTTCGACGACGGGACGATCCGCCGGTACCGCGGCGGCTTCCCGATGTACGGCTCGGACTACAACACCGACCTCCCCGAGCAACTGGGCTGTGACCTGAACGACGACGGGACGGTCGCCGTCGACGAGGGGATGGAGACGAGCGTCGACGGGGTCTACGCCGTCGGCGACATCACGCCCGGGCACAATCAGGTCCCCGTGGCGATGGGCGAGGGCGCGAAGGCCGGCATCGACATCCACTACGGGCTCCGGGCGTTCCCGCGCGACCTCGACGAGATCCGCGAGCACGGCCCCGTCGGCGCCGACGACGTGCCGAACGTGAGCGAGCGGATCCGCGGCGCCGCCGAGGCGTTCGAGGAGGCCCGCGCGCCGCCGCTCGACGTCCCGGACGCCGAGCCCGCAGACGACGACTGATCCGGGCCGACCGAAAGGGTAACACCCTTATTCGGGGACCGGAAAGAGTCGGGTGCGCGCCGGTGGTCTAGTGGTAGGACCTGAGCCTTCCAAGCTCATAGCCCGGGTTCAAATCCCGGCCGGCGCATTTTCTGTCCGAGCGACAGCGAGGACGAAAATCGCCTCCTAGGGATTTGAGCCAGGCGAGTCGCAGCCCGCGGAGCGAACGAAGTGAGCGAGCAGGAACGTCTCGACGTGGTTCACAATCCCGGCCGGCGCACTCACTTCGGTCGTTTGCCGGCCGACATCCCCCTCGCTCACTCCGTCCGCTCGCGGGATTCCCGGCCGGCGCATTTCTGCTGCGAACGAAGTGAGCAGCGAAATCGCCCCGCAGGGATTTGAATCAGGGAGCGACGCGAGCGCAGCGAGCAGAGCGACCGTGGTTCACAATCCCGGCCGGCGCACTCCCTTCGGTCGTTTGCCGGCCGACATCCCCCTCGCTCGCTCCGTTCGCTCGCGGGATTCCCGGCTGGCGTATCACCTCCGAGCCGAACCGACCGAAAACACGTCGCTCAAATTTCATCTCCGACATTCTGTTGTCACTTCAGGACCAAAATCTTATATTCGCTTGCAGGCGTTACTCGCTCGATGGCAGACTCGATCCGGGTCCTCCACGTCGATGACGAGCCGAACATCGGCGATCTGACCGCGGACTTTCTCGAACGGGTGGATCCGCGTTTCGAGGTCGAGACCGTGACGTCGGCCGAAGCTGGGCTCGAACGGCTGCGGTCGGCCGACGCCGAGGTCGACTGCGTCGTCAGCGACTACGAGATGCCGGGGCGCGACGGGATCGAGTTCCTGGAAGCGGTCAGGGAGACCCACCCGGATCTCCCGTTCATTCTGTTCACCGGGAAGGGCTCCGAGGAGGTCGCGAGCGACGCGATTTCGGCGGGCGTCTCCGATTACCTCCAGAAGAGCCCGGGCACCGAGCAGTACGAACTGCTGGCGAACCGGATCCGGAACAGCGTCGAGCGGGCCCGCGCCCAGCGGGAGCGCCAGCGACACCTCAGCGCGATCGAGACCGCCAGGGAGGGCATCAGCATCCTCGACGAGAACGAGGAGTTCGTCTACGTGAACGAGGCGTACGCCGACCTCTACGGGTACGACCCCGAGGAGATGGTCGGCGAGCACTGGGAGCTGATCTACCGCGACGAGGACATCGAGTGGATCGAAGACGACGTCCTCCCGATGGTATACGAGGAGGGCTCCTGGCAAGGGAAGACGGTCGGGCTCCGAGCCGACGGGAGCACCTTCGTCGAGTCGCACTCGCTTTCGAGGACCGAACAGGGCGACATCGTCTGTACGATCCGAGACGTCACCGAACAGCAGGAGCGCGAGCGCCAGCTCCGCCGGAAGACCGCTCGGCTGGAGGCGCTCTTCGAGCAGTCCCCCGATATGATCGACGTCCACGACGCCGAGGGGACGATCCTCGACGTGAACCGTCGGTTCTGCGAGGAGATGGGCGCCTCGAAGGAGGAGCTCGTCGGCAAGAAGGTCTGGGAGGTCGACACGAACCTCGACCCCGACACGCTGAAGGAGACGATCAGGGGGCTCGACCTCGACGAGCGGCTCAGCGTCGAGACCGAGTTCCGGCGGGTCGACGGCTCGACCTTCCCCGCGGAGGCACACGTCCGCCGGCTCGACATCCAGGGCGAGGACCGCTTCCTCGTGATCACCCGCAACATCTCCGAACACGAGGAGCAAAAGCGGGCGATCGAGCGGAAAAACGAGCAGCTGGAGGTGTTTGCGAGCACCGTCAGCCACGACCTCCGGAATCCGCTGGCGACCGCCCAGGGCTACGTCGAGCTCGCCCGCGAGACCGGCGACGACGCGTACTTCGAGCAGGTCGAGCGGAGCCTCGACCGGATGGAGCGGATCATCGGCGACGTGCTGTGGCTGGCCCGCGAGGGCAAAGACATCGGGAGCACGGACCGGATCGATCTCGCGAAGGCGATCGAGGACGCCTGGGAGGTCATCGGCGGGCCGAGCCACCGGACGTCCCTCGAAATCGGAGAGCTGGGATGGATCGAAGCCGACGAAGACCGGCTCCGACAGCTGTTGGAGAACGTGTTGGTGAACGCGATCGAACACGGCGGCGAGACGGTCCGCGTGGAGCCCCTCGCCGACGGGTTCGCGATCGAAGACGACGGCCCGGGGATAGCGGTCGCGGACGCGTCGCGGGTGTTCGACCGCGGGTACTCGACCGCCGACGAGGGCACGGGGATCGGCCTCGCGGTCGTCCGCGAGATCGCGGACGCCCACGGCTGGAGCGTCGACATCGCGGAGTGGGACGGCGGCGCGCGCTTCGAGTACACCGGCGTCGCCGGCACCGACCCGCGCTGACGCCCGTCGCCACGACGGCGGTTCGTCGAACGTCGAATCGAAATCCAGTCAGATTTGTATTGCTGATATGTCCTTATATGTGGTTAGTGAACCATTATGCTTACAGGAGAAGGTCCTTTAGGGGGTAGTTCAAAGGAGGCCTATGACCAAGCCACACAACCACACGACTGGCGAGTCCGTCGGGCTCGCGGATCCGACGGACGAGCGGTCGAACTGCGGCGTCGGCGCCGTAATCGACCTCGACGGCGGCCGATCGCACGAGACCATCGCCGACGGGGTAGAGCTCCTGGAGAACCTCCAGCACCGAGGCACCACCGGTGCGGAGGAGAACACGGGAGACGGTGCCGGGATTATGATCCAGCGGCCCGACGAGTTCTTCGAGGCCGTCGTCGACGTCGACCTCCCCGAGGAGTACGCCGTCGGCTCGATCTTTATGCCCCAGGACGACGCCGCCCGCGAGGGGCTCATCGCCATCTTCGAGCGCATCCTCGCCGAGCACGGGCTGGCCGTCCGCCACTGGCGGGACGTCCCGACCGACAACAGCGGTCTGGGCGCGACCGCGCTCGAATCCGAGCCGGACATCTGGCAGGCGTTCGTCGTCCCCGACGGCGACCTCGACGCCGACGAGTTCGACCGCGCGCTGTACGTCGCGCGGCGCGCCGTCGAGAACGAGGTCGAAGAGCTCGACTCCGCGGGCGCGGCGCGCTTCTACATCTGCTCGCTCTCCCGGAAGACGGTCGTCTACAAGGGCCTGCTCAAGGGCGACCAGCTCGCCGACTACTTCCTCGACCTCTCAGACGAGCGGCTCAAGACCACGCTGACGCTCGTCCACGCGCGCTTCTCGACGAACACCCTGGGCGCGTGGCACCTCGCACACCCCTACCGGCACATCATCCACAACGGCGAGATCAACACCATCCAGGGCAACATCAACTGGATGCGGAGCCGCGAGACGGACCTCGAACACCCGGGCTTCGGCGAGGACCTGGAGACGCTCAAGCCCGTCATCAACGACCCCGACCAGTCGGACACGGCCTCGGTCGACAACGCGGTCGAACTCCTCCTCCAGAGCGGCCGCGAGCTCCCGCACGTCCTGCGGATGCTGATCCCCGAGGCCTACCGCAACGACGACCGGATGGACGAGGAGCGCCGCGACTGGTACGACTACCACGCCTCCCTGATCGAGCCGTGGGACGGCCCCGCGCTCGTCGCCGCGACCGACGGGGACCGCGTCGCGGCCGTCCTCGACCGGAACGGGCTCCGACCCTGCCGGTACGACGTCACGACCGACAACACGCTCGTGATGGCCAGCGAGGTCGGCGCCCTCGACACCGACCCCAGCGAGATCAAAGAGCGCGGCCGGCTCCAGCCCGGCCAGCTGTTCGTCGCCGACCCCGACGAGGGGCGCGTCATCCCCGACGAGGAGGTCTTCGAATCGCTGACCGACGAGAAGTACGGCGAGTGGGTCGACGAAGAGCAGCGCCAACTCGACGAGCTCGTCGACGAGGACGACTACGAGCCGCGCGGCGAGGTCGAACACCTCCGCTCGCAGCAAGCGGCGTTCGGCTACACCCACGACCAGCTCGATCACCTGATCGAGCCGATGGCGAAAGACGGCAAGGACCCCGTCGGCTCGATGGGCGACGACACGCCGCTGTCGGTGCTTTCGGACTTCAACCGACCGCTCTTCACGTACTTCAAGCAGCTGTTCGCCCAGGTCACGAACCCGCCGCTTGACTACATCCGCGAGGAGCTGGTCACGTCCCTGGAGTCGCGGCTGGGCGCCCAGCAGAACCTCCTCGATGAGACCCCCGAACACGCCCGGCAGCTCGTCCTCGACTCGCCCGTCCTGACCGACGCACAGACGGCGGGGATCAAGTCGCTCGGCGACGCCGACGACGACGCGATGGAGTCGACGATCGTCGACATCACTTACGAGAAGGGCGAGGACCTCGAAGCGGCCGTCGAGGCGGTCCGCGAGGACGCCGCGGAAGCCATCGAGGACGGCGCCGACGTGGTCGTGCTCTCCGATCGCGACCTCGGCCCCAGGCGGGTGGCGATCCCGAGCCTGCTCGTGACCGGCGCGGTCCACCACAGCCTCGTCCGGAACGGCCTGCGCAACCACGCCGGCCTCGTCGTCGAGTCGGGCGACCCGCGGGAGGTCCACCACCTCGCGACGCTCGTCGGCTACGGCGCGGACGCGGTCAACCCCTACCTCGCCTACCAGACGATCGGCGACATCGTCGCCGGCTCCGACGGCGCCGACGAGAGCGAAGCGATCGCGGCCTACAAGAAGGCGCTCGAAGACGGCCTCCTGAAGACGATGGCCAAGATGGGCATCTCGACGGTCGAGTCCTATCAGGGCGCGCAGATCTTCGAGGCGGTCGGCCTCGATTCGGAGTTCGTCGCCGAGTACTTCGAGGGCACCGAGATCCGCACCGAGGGCATCGGCATCGACGTCATCGAAGAGGACACCCTGACGCGGCACGCCGTCGCCTACGGCGCCGACCCCGAGCTCGAACGCCAGGGCGAGTACGAGCACCGCTCCGACGGGATCCACCACCAGTGGAACCCCCAGACCGTCGGCACGCTCCAGCAGGCGGTCCGCTCGGGCGACTACGAAAAGTACCAGGAGTTCGCCCAGCTCATCAACGGCCAGTCCGAGGAGCTCCAGACGCTTCGCGGCCTCCTGGAGTTCGACTCCGACCGCGACCCGGTCCCGATCGAGGAGGTCGAGCCGGTCGAGGAGATCGTCCAGCGCTTCTCGACGGCGGCGATGTCGCTCGGGAGCCTCTCGCCGGAGGCCCACGAGAACAACTCCATCGCGATGAACCGCCTCGGCGGGAAGTCCAACTCCGGCGAGGGCGGCGAGCCGCCCGAGCGGTTCAACACCGAAAAAGAGTGCAACGTCAAGCAGGTCGCCTCCGGCCGCTTCGGCGTCACCTCGGAGTACCTCTCGAACGCCGAGGAGCTCCAGATCAAGATGGCGCAGGGCTCGAAGCCCGGCGAGGGCGGTCACCTGCCCGGCAAGAAGGTGAACGAGATGATCGCGCACGTCCGCTTTGCGACGCCGGGCGTGGGCCTGATCTCGCCGCCGCCACTCCACGACATCTACTCGATCGAGGACCTCAAGCAGCTGATCCACGACCTCAAGGCGGCCAACCCCGACGCCGACATCAACGTGAAGCTGGTCTCGGAGGCCGGCATCGGCACCATCGCCGCCGGCGTGGCGAAGGCCAACGCCGACGTGGTCCACATCTCGGGCCACGACGGCGGGACCGGCGCGTCGCCGAAGACGTCGATCAAGAACGCCGGCCTGCCGTGGGAGCTCGGCCTCTCGGAGGCCAACCAGATGCTCCGGGCGACCGGCCTGCGCTCGCGGATCCGCGTCACCGTCGACGGCGGGATGAAGACCGGCCGCGACGTTGCCGTCGCGGCCCTTCTGGGCGGCGAGGAGTACGTCTTCGGGACGGCCTCGCTCGTCACCTCGGGCTGTGTGATGGCCCGGCAGTGCCACGAGAACACCTGTCCGGTCGGCGTCGCCACCCAGCGGGAGAACCTCCGGAACCGCTTCCCCGGCCAGCCCGACCACGTCATCAACTATATGACGTTCATCGCGCAGGAACTGCGCGAGATCATGGCCGAACTGGGCTTCACCTCGCTCGACGAGATGATCGGGCGACCGTCGCTCCTGACCCAGCGCGAGACCGACCACGAGAAGGCGAGACACCTCGACCTCTCGGAGGTCATCGCCGAGCCCGCCGGCGACTCGCGGCGGAAGACCGAAGAGCAGACCCACGCGGGCGTCGAGGCCCAGCTCGACCACGAGCTGATCGAGCGGGCCCAGCCCGCCATCGAGTCGGGCGAGCCGGTCGCGATCGAATCGGAGATCTCGAACGTCGACCGCGCGGTCGGCGCGATGCTGTCGAACGAGATCAGCACGAAGTACGGCGGCGACGGCCTGCCGGACGACACCATCCGGTGTACCTTCGACGGCGTCGCCGGCCAGTCGTTCGGCGCGTTCCTCGCCGACGGCGTGACGATAGACCTCACCGGCGCGGCCAACGACTACATCGGCAAGGGCCTCTCCGGCGGGAAGCTCATCGTCAAGACGCCCGAGACGGCCGCCTACGAGGCCGACGAGAACGTCCTCGTCGGCAACGTCGCCCTCTACGGCGCGACCCAGGGCGAACTCTACGTCAACGGCGTCGCCGGCGAGCGCTTCGCCGTCCGCAACTCCGGCGTGAAGGCCGTCGTCGAGGGCGTCGGCGACCACGGCTGTGAGTATATGACCGGCGGCGTGGTCGCGGTGCTCGGCGACACCGGGCGCAACTTCGCGGCCGGGATGTCGGGCGGCGTCGCCTACGTCTACGACCCCGACGACGAGTTCGCCGGCAAGACCAACACGGGAATGGTCTCGCTGTCGGAGGACCTCGACGACTCCGACCTGCGGATGCTCCGCCGGCTCGTCGAGAACCACGCGGACTACACCGACAGCGACCGCGCGCAGTGGATGCTCGACGACTGGAACGAGGTCGTCTCCGACTTCGTGAAGGTGATGCCCGACGCGTACGCGGCGGTCATCGAAGAGCGCGCCCGCGACGACGTCCGCAAGGAACTGCCGCCGGCGGCCACGGCGGCGGCCGAAGACGACGGCGCGGCGGCGGCCCAGACCAGCGACGACTGACGACTGATGGTGATTACTCTCACTGTTTACCGCCGAACGCAGTCGCCAGGGGCGGCGTTCGGCGGTAAGAGACGAGAGTAGTCACTATGACGGGCTCGCCCGACTCCGAAACCGCTCGCGTTTTCCGCGTTCGCGACGCTCTCCGAGAGCCGAGTGCGAACAGTCGGCACGGTCCACCGCCCCTCGCGTCGGGATGCCGAACACCCGCGGTCCGACGCGAGGCCGTCGTCAGATCACGGCGGTCGTGGGTCCGTCATCGCGTATAAACGTCCGGCAACGCGGGGGAGTCGCCGACAGCACACTTAACTCCGCGACCGTGATAGCTTCGGGTATGCGACGCGGGGGCGGGAGGAAAGCGGGGGGAGACAGCCGCGACCGCGCGGTCAGCGAGACGATCAGCTTCGTCCTCGTCTTCGCGCTCGTCGTCGCCTCGGTCGGCACGGTCTACGCCCTCGGGGTCTCCGAGCTCGAATCGACCCGCGACGCCGAGCGGGTCGAGAACGCCCAGCGGGCGTTCGACGTCCTCGCGGACAACCTCGGCGACCTCCTGGAAGGCGCGCCGAGCCGGGGGACGGAGGTGAAGCTCGTGGACGCGACCCTCCGCTCGACCGACGGCGTCGCGGTGAACGTGACGGTCGACCCGGCGATCGGTCCGGCGGAGTCGTGGTCGTACGCGACCGCCGCGCTCGTCTACGACGTCGAGACGGGCGGCGAGATCCGCTTCGCAAACGGCGCGGTCCTCCGCGACAGCGAGCGGGGCGGCGCGGCGGTCGTCCGGGGGCCGCCGCTCGTCGTCGCCGACGATCGGGTGCTGTTGCGGCTGATCAAGCAGGAACACGTCGGTACGCCGGCCGTCGGCGGCTCCGACACCGTCCGGATCCGGATGCTCGCCGACAGGCCGCGGGTGTTCTACGACAACGAGTCGGCGAGCTACGATATGGTCCGCGTGAACGTGACGACGCCCTACACCGACGCCTGGGCGCGACACTACGAGTCGCGGGGGTTCGCCTGCGACGAGGTCGCGGCGCCGACGCCCGACGCGTCCGGCCGGATCTCCTGTACCGTCTCGGACGTCGGCGACGTCGAGCGGGTCACCGTCGTCTGGACGCGGGTGACGACCGCCTTCGAGTAGCGATCACTCAAAAGGCGCTTTGACCCTAGGGTGGCTATTTGTTAGTCGAAGACAACGTCTCGAATATGGCCCCGCAGCAGACGACGCGGCGACGCGTCACCGACGAGCGAACCGACGCCGGCGCCGCCCTCAGCCCCTCCCGCGAAGCGGTCGCCGATGAGGTCGAAAGCGACGACGTCGACAGCGACGTCGGCGTCGACGATCCGCGAACGCTGAACAGCGAGGACGTCCACGTCCGGAGCTACGCCCACGAGACGACCTACGAACTCGACCTCGAAGTCCGCGCGCCGGACGGCGACGTCGCGTTCGAGACGACGTACGCGCTGGAGCCGGGCGCGCTCAGGAGCGAGATCAACGCGCTCCCGACGGGCGCCTACGAGGTCCGGGCGACGCTCGGTGACGAACGCAGCCGGACCCTTCGCTGTCTGATCGACGACTCGCCGGACGGGACGGTCCTGGTCGAGGTCGGCAACGGCGTGCTCAGCCTCACCGAAGGGCTGCACGACCGATAGGACCGCCCTCAGTTCAGCGCCACGCTCACGTTGTTTTCGGTCACGTGCAGGTAGGTGATGTAGGAGCCCTCGCCCGTGGTGTTGTAGCGGAGCGTCCCGCCAGAGCCACTCACGTCGATCTGTGAGGTGCCGCGGTCGCCCGGCCCGTGGCTGACGGCGAGCTCGAAGTCCGAGTCGAAGGTCGCGAAGTAGTGGCGGGTGAGGATCCGGAGGTTCTGCCGGTCCCCGAACGAGTAGGTGGTGTTCTCGCCGTCGTCGCCGGGGTGGGCGAAGGTGGTCGGACTCGGCGCCTGCGCCGACGAGTCGTTCCGGTCCGCCCAGTCAAGTGCGGTCTCGTCGCCGTCGTCGCCGTCGTCGCCGTCGAAGTCGCCGTCGGTGTAGGTCAGCGGCTGGTCGGGGCTCGTGAAGTCGACCTGGATGATCATGTCCTCGCCGTCGCAGGCGAGCTGGACCGGGCCCGAGTCCGAGGGGATCGAGTCGTTCGACCAGAGGTGGACGCCTTCGGGCGTCGCGGCGTCGTGGTAGTAGACGTCCATCGAGACGGACTCCGTGGACGCCTGGCCGGGACAGTAGCTGTTGCCGATGCCGTTCGGGACGCCGACGCGCGTCTCCCAGGCCTTCGATCCCTCCTCGATGTAGAAGGAGACATAGAGGTTGTTGAACGTCCCGTCGTCCTTCCGCACCGACACCTGAAAGTCGGTGACGGCGTGGCCGGCGGCGATCCCGCGGACCGCGATGCTGTCTTCCTTCTGCGGGAAGTCGAAGGTGCCGACGCCGCGGGTCGTCTCCAGGACGACCGTGGCCGTGCGGGCGTCGTCGTCGACGGAGACGTTCCCGCTCGTCCGCGTCCGGAAGTAGTCGGCCCAGCCCTCGTAGAACTGGCTGTGGACCGTCACCGAGACGGTGCCGTTGCGGACCGGATTGACGTACTGTCTGGTCGACCCGTCGGGGTCGTCGACGTCGTACGGGGCGCCGACGCCGTCGGTGTCCGTCCCGGTCTCGTTCGGGAAGATCCGGACCGTCTCGTGGGTGCGCCGGATCGTCGCCGTCGTCGTTCCGCTGGCGGCGTCGTTGGAGCGGATTCGGATGACGGGGAGCGTCAGCGTCGTCCCGCGGTAGTGGAACTCCGGCGGCGACACCATCGACGTCCCGCCGTCGCGGGCGCGCCAGACCCCGCCGCCCTGGTAGGCGATCGTGGTCTCGCCGTCCTCGTACGCGACGGCACCGAGGCTGGCGTTGTAGATCGTCTCGTCCTCCGATTCGGTGTAGTTCCTGTGCCTGACCCGGATCCAGCCACTCTCGGCGTCCGCCGTGTAACGACCGCCCTCGACGCGGCCGAGCCGGACGGTCTGGACCGAGCCCTCGCCGAGGCCGACGATCGCGGTCCGGGCGTCGAGCAGCGTCATCGCGTTGGCCGTCCGGTCGAGCGACGCCTCGTTCTGGACGTCGGCGAGCGCCGACGAACCGACGGCGACGACGACGCCCGCGCCCACGATCGTCAAAGCGAGCAGCAGCACGAGCCCGATGTTCGACGATACCCCCCGATCTATGTCGGAATCTCCCATCATATTCCCCCCATCGGTTCGAGCGCCAGCGTCCCCTCCCGGTCGCCGCCCGCCACGACGAGCGTGTCGTTCGCCGCGTCGAGTCGGACGACGGTCCAGCCGCCGGCGGTCGAGCCCTCGGTGAGGTCTACGCTTGTCGTGAGGGTAAGGGTGACGCTCACGTCGGAGCGCTCGGCGCGTAGCGTCAGGTCGTGTCGCGCCGGTCCGGGGCCGGGTGCGGCGACCTCCGTGATCTGGATCCGATAGGACTCGCGGGCGACCCGCCGCGGGAGGTCGACGCCGACCCGGACCGAACGGGAGACGGCCTCGGCGGCCGCGAGCCGGTCGGCGTCGGCGATCCCGGCCGCGAGCTGCTCGGCGACGACGTCCAGTTCCTCGCGGACGACTCGCTCGCGCTGGTCCTCGACGTAGCCGCCGGCGCCGACGAGCAACCCCGAGATCAGGACGGCCGTGATCGCCAGCGCGATGACGTAGTTCACCGTGATCGAGACGGCGCGGTCGGCATCGGGGGCGCAGACGGCGTTCGGCTCCCGATTCACGGCGGCTGCACCTCGATTGTGGCCGCGTAGTCGAGCTGCGGCGTCCGGTAGGTGACGCGGAGCTCCGCCGCGTAGAGCCCGTAGGTCCAGTACGGCTGGCCCGCGCCGGCGGTGGCGAACCCCGACAGCGGGAGCGCAGCGGGCGGCTCGTCGACGACGAGCCGATAGGTCCCGCCGGCCGCGTCCCCGTCGCGGAACGTGATCGAGACGTTCCCGGAGGTGTCGTCGAGGCGGGCGAGCGGCGGGCACGACGCGCCGCCGACGGACGCGTTCGCGACGTCGACGACGAAGGTCCCGTCCGTCACGGAGCCGGCGGCGCAGGTCGTCGTCCCGGCGGGCTCGACGATCCGCGCCGTGGGCGTGCCGGAGTCGTTGTAGAGGAAGAGGCTCCGCGTCCCGACGTCGGAGGAGACGTTCACGTGGAAGACGTCGGCGGCGACGTAATCCGAGGGGTCGTCGGTGAGCCGCGTCGCGTCGACGGCCAGCCGGATCGAGTGGATGCCCGTGACCCCCTCGGAGTCGGCGACGAGCGTCCAGTTCTCGGCGCCCCCGTGGCTGGTGAAGTTCCGCGAGGAGTCGTTCTGTCGGAACTGCGTGCCGTTCGTGACGGCGACGACGTCGACGTCGGCCAGGTCGCCCGCGGTCGCCCGGTGGTGCGAGGCGGCGTCGTCCCAGGCCCGCATCGTCGCCTCGAACGCGGTCAGAAGCGCCGCGTGGGAGCTGTCGTTCCGTTCGTTGACGGACCGCACGGCGTCGACGCCGGCCGACTCGGCCGCCCCGGCGTAGTCGATCCCGGCGGTGCCGTCGACGCCGGCCTCCCGCGTCGCGAGGTTGCCCGTGTAGATCGCGGTGTTCAGGAGGAGCGCGAGCGAGACGAAGAGCACCGCGAGCGCGAGCGCGCCCACCACGAGGAGCTGGCCGCGGTCCGCTCGGCCGTCGCCGCCGTTTGCCGGCGCGCCCGTCCGATCCCGAAGGGAAGAGAGACGCCTCAGATCCGCCATACGACGAGCTCCACCTCCACGACCGCGTAGAGATTCTGTTCGGGGTCGGCGTCGCCGACGAAGTACGACGAGTCTCCGAGCGTGTCGTCGGTGCGAGTGCCGTCGGCCGCGCGGAGCCGGTCGCCGTCCGTGAGGGTGACGAGCCGGCGGGCGGTCGAGGCGTGGTCGCTCGGCTCGCCGAGGTCGACGATCGGCAGTCGGCGCCTGTCGCCCTCCTCGTCCACGTAGTACACCGTCAGGTCGAACGCGATGCCCCGGTTCGACAGCGCATCGTCGAGGACCGCGCCGAACGCCGTCGGCGGCGGTCCCCGGACGTAGCCGTCGTCCGTGGCGCCGTGCCAGTTCTCGTCCGACTCGTTCCAGTACAGGAGCGTCGGCCGGAGCGTGTCGTTCGCGTCGGCCGTCGCGAGCAGCCCCTCGGCGACGGCGGCCTGTTGGTTCTCGATGTGCTGGCTGGAGGTGCTGCCCGTGAGCGGCGTCACCGCCGTCACCTGGAGCGCGAAGACGAGACTGGAGACCAGAATCATCGCGGCGGCGATCGCCTCCAGCGTGTGAGCCTGTGCGCGCGCCATCTGTCACCACACCCGCACGAGGAGCCGGTACGTCTCGCCGTCGAGCAGGACGACCCGCCGCGCGGCCGTCACGGTGCCACTGTCGGGGACCGCGGGGCCGGCGGCGAGCGCCTCGCCGAACGGGGCCGCCACCGGGCCGTCGAGGCGGTGGACCGAGACGTTGACGCCGCCCGGATCCGGCAGCGCGAACATCGCGGAGGTGTTGTCGACGGTGGTGTCGTACCGGCACGTCGTCGGCGCGCCGCCGTCGTCGGCGTCGCCGTCCAACTGCTCGAAGAACGCGCTCGTACACGTCTCGTTCAGGACGTACGGTTCCGCGGGGTCGCCGAGGCGGTCCGTCGAGAGCGACGTCGCGACACGATCGGCCGTCTGCGGGCCGTCGGCGCTCTGGAACGGCGCGAAGATCGTCGGCACGAAGGCGGCGACGAAGGCGACGACGACGAGGAAGAGCCCGATCGCGATCGCGAAGTCGATCGTGGTCTGGCCGCGCGCCGTCGTTGGTCGTGTCTCGCGCATCTGCCTCACCCGACCACCATCCACACGGCGAGCGCGACGGTCTGGAGGACGACCACGAACTTCACTCCGGAGACGATGTCGGCGTCCCGGATGTAGCCGCTAATGAACCCCGACAGCCCCGCCTGGAGCGTCACGGCGTGGAAGAACAGAAGCGACAGCACGGCGGTGTCGACCCCCTCGCCGAAGTTCAGTCCCTGCCCGGAGAGTTCGCTCCCGCCCGCCGAGGAGGCCTGCGAGGCCAGCCCGGCCATCACGTCGAGGAACTGCGTCTTGAGGATCGCCATCACGCCCAGAAGCGTGAGGTAGGTCATCAGGATGATCGCCACCTGCATCCGCGTTCTGGACTTCCGCTCGCGCTCGATGTCGTCTCGGTTCTCGGAGGCCTGCGCCGCGGTCGTCAGCACCTCGGTGATCTCGCTTGAGGCCTCCTGGGCCTTCGAGATGAGCTTGACCGTCCGGGCCAGGCGGGGGATGTGGTACTTGTTGTTGAACTCCACGAGGGCGCTCCGGAGGCTCATCCCGTAGTTCACCTTCGCGTGCATCACCTCGAACTCGTCGGCGAGCTTGCCCGAGGAGGTGTCGGCGACGGTCTTGACAGACTCCAGGAGCGTCTGGCCGGTGTCGTTCGCGCTGGAGAGCTTCCGGAGGTCGTCCGAGAGCTTGCCCGTGATGGCGTTCCGCGAGCGGACGTTCCAGGAGTGGAAGAAGGCGAGCGGGATCCCGACCACGTAGGTGGGGACGTACCACCAGACGAAGGTCCCCCAGACGGGCGAGTCGAGCATCCGACCCCAAGAGAGCGGGGCGGCGCCGTTGGCGATCGCGACTCCGAGGAGCGCGAGCGCGGCCGGCACCGTCACGACGAGGGAATAGAGCGGGTGATCGCGGAAGAAGATGTGCGGTCGGCGGAGGAGCTGGGCGGTCTTGTGGGTCCCCTCACGGTCGCGGATGCGGTCGAACAGCCGGAACTCCCCGACGAAGCTCTCGATCAGGCCCATGTGGATGAGCCCCTCGCGGGTCACCTGTTCGAGGCGGTCGGTGCTCTCGGAGGGCTGGAGGTAGCCGTCGCCGGGCTCGTCCTGCTTCACGGTCGAGACGAGCACGAGAAAGCCCACGCCGGTGAGCGGGATGAGGGCATAAACGGTGGCGTACAGGAGGCGCTCCT
Organism: Halobellus sp. EA9; assembly: GCF_051195055.1. NCBI lineage: Archaea > Methanobacteriati > Methanobacteriota > Halobacteria > Halobacteriales > Haloferacaceae > Halobellus > Halobellus sp. EA9. The sequence goes on from NZ_JBNTJW010000007.1 coordinate 136,259, forward strand.
GGGAGTTGCCGAGCATACTCATAATCACGAGGATGATGATGAGAAGCAGGGGAAACAGCGAGAGCGTCATATACATCTCGCCGAACAGCTCCAGCGTCTCGAGGATCGTCTCCTGTTCCTGCTTCGCCGTCCGGAGGTGCTTTTCCTTCTTGTCGTCGAGGAAGCCCTCCATATCGCCGCCGGAGTTGACGATCGAGAGCATATCGGTGAGGAACTGCGAGAGCTCCTCGGAGGGCGTCAGCATCGCCTGATCGCGGATGGCGTTCCGGTAGTCGGTCCCGAAGTACTCCGTCTCGCGGACGATGCTCTGGAACTCCTTTGCGACCTCCCCGTAGGTGTCGTCGGCGCGGGCCATCGCCTCCAGGATTTCGAGTTGGTTCAGCCCGCCGACCGACAGCGCGTACATAAACGAGATCGCGTCGGGGAGCAGCATATTGATCTCCCGCTCCCGCGCGGAGGCCCGCGAGTACGGGACCGCGACGAGCGTGCCGAACCCGAGCGCGAAGCCGATCGAGCCGAAGACGAGCCCCGAGACGATCGTCACCGCCGGGACGGTGAGCGCGTTGAGGGCCGCGGCCGTCGCGCTGTCGGATACGGGGAGGCCGATGCTGAAGACGGCGGGGTCGACGAGTCCGAACTCGAAGACCGCCCAGCCGACGAGCGTGCCGAAGAGCCACAGCGCGCCCCCGGCGATGACGCCGATCGCCAGCGCGTGGGAGAGATACAGCTCCACGGTCGCGCCGATCCGCGCCTGTTCGAGCTTCGTCCCGACGTCGGCCACGAAGTCGCCGTCCTCGTCGAAGAGGAACCGGAAGAGGGGATAGAACGCGTCGCCGAGCGCGTCGGTGCTGCGGTCGATCTCCTCGCCGTCGCCGACGTCGAGGCTCATCCGTCCTCACCCGAGCGGTCGTCGGTGTCGGTCGGTTCGCCGTCGCGTTCGTCGTCCGCCGCGCCCTCGACGTCCCCGAAGTCCCAGTCGGACTCGTCGACGGTGGGGTCCGAGTCTGAATCCGCATCCGAATCCGAGCCGTCTCCCGCGTCGGCGCCGCGACCGCCGCCGAAATCGCTCCCGTCGGCGATCCCGACGTCGCTGTCGCTGTCGCCGTCGGCGGCGAGCGGATCACTACCGCCGTCGTCCGTCTCCGGGGAGTCACTGCCGGCGTCCTCGGCGTCGTCACTCCGTGCTTCCGTCGGGCCGCCGCCCTCGACGAGGTCCTCAAAGGTGACGTCGCCGGATCCGGATCCGGACCCGGATCGGGAATCGGAGCCCGTCTCTGCGGGCCCCTCGGTGTCCCCGTCGAGTGCGGAGACGTCGTCTTCGGCATCCGCGTCCGCGTCCGCGTCGATTGCGGCCGGGCCGTCGTCCGCCGCGTCGTCCGCGTCGAGTGCGGGCGTCTCGGTTCGCTCGTCGAGCGCGTCGAGTTCGGGGTGCTCGTCGCCGGGGTCGGCGGCGAGGTCCGGGGCGGACTCGACGTCGACCAGGGCGTCGGCGACGTCGACGTCCTCCAGGTCGCGGTACTCGGGCCACAGCTCCGCTTCGGCCCGGTCGAGGATCTCGCGGCACTGCGCTTGGACGTCGGCCTTCGGGTCCGGTCGGGGGACCATCTCCTCCTTTTCGGGATCGACGTCGATCTCGACCGATTCCATCTCGCGGAGGTCCTCCAGGCTCCGTTCGAGTTCGTCGCGGGCCATCAGCGCGAGGATCGTCTCGGGGTCGTTGATGAACGCCTGGAGCGTCGCCGCGACCTCGGTGTAGGTGTTGAGCCCGCGGTCGATCAGGTACGCGAGGACGACGTGTCGCTGGAACAGCTCGTCGTCGAGCCGCTCGCGGGTCCACCCGCGGTCGAAGCGGATGTCCTCCAAGGTGTTGGACGACCCCATCTTCAGGAACTCGTCGCCTTCTGCCTGCCACTGGTAGACGTCCTGGACGTTGATCTCGTCGTTCTCGGCGTCGTAGTGGTTGATCTCGGTCAGGGCCTTGTTCCGCCGGACCTTGTCGCCCTGGACCCGCGTGGAGGTCTGGACCGAGACGAGATCCAAGGCAGTGAACATCGTCTTCGAGACGTTGATCGGATCGGTCGTGAACCGCTTGAGGACCTCGCCCACGCTGTCGGCGTGGAACGTCGTGTACGTGGTGTGGCCGGTCGACATCACCTGGAAGAGCGTCCGCCCCTCCTCGCCGCGGATCTCGCCCATCACGATGTAGTCGGGGCGTTGGCGGAGCGCGGCTTCGAGGAGGTCGAACTCATCGACGTCGCCGCGGTCGTCGTCGCTGAAGGACGGCCGGGTGACGGAGGCGACCCAGTTGCGCTGGGGGAGTTCGACCTCGCGGGTGTCCTCGATCGAGACGATCTTCGCGTTCGAGGGGATGAAGAGCGAGACGGCGTTCAGCGAGGTGGTCTTCCCCGAGGCCGTGCCGCCGGCGAAGATCAGGCTCTTGTCGTTCTCGATGCAGAGCCAGAGGAAGGCCATCTCCTCCAGAGAGAAGGTCTTCCAGTTCACGAGGTCGATCGGCGTGTAGGGGACGTCCTTGAACTGCCGGATCGTGTAGTTCGTCCCGTGGTCCGAGACCTCCCGGCCGAGGGTCAACTGCGCCCGCGACCCGTCCGGGAGCGTGGCGTCGACCTGCGGCCGGCGTTTCGAGATGCCCTTGCCCGAGCGCTGGGCGAGCTTGACCACGAAGTCGTCGAGCTCCTCCTCGCCGTGGTAGACGTTGGTGATGATCTGCTCGTAGTCGGAGTGGTAGACGAAGACGGGGGAGTTGTAGCCGTCGCAGGAGATGTCCTCGACGTTGACGTCGTGTTTGATGCCGTTGATCCGCTCGTAGCCGATGAAGTCCCGACGGAGCGCGTAGAGCAGCTTCTCGACCTGGTAGTCGTTCAGTTCCGTCGGGTCCTCCTCCAGGACGGCGGGCTCGGGGCGCGCCGCGATCCCGTCGAGCGAGGGGTCCGGCGGACCGCGCGTGTCGTCGGCGAGGAGGCCGTCGAGCCGGCCGCCGAGCGAGCCCTCGCGGAGGCCGAGCGCGCGGGCGACCGACGCGAGCGAGCGACCGCCCGAGGGCGGCGCGTCGTCGTTGCCGTCGGCTTCGCCGCTCGCCGAGTCGTCGTCGGAGCCGAATCCGAGGTCCAGATCGAGCCCGGCGAGCAGTCCGTCGTCGTCGCCGTCGCTCGATCCGGTCGGAAGCACCGAGAGCCCCGCCTCGCGGGGCCGCTCCGGCGTCCGGTAGAGGTTGTAGCGTTCGAGCAGTTCGAGCGCCTGCTGTTCGATCACCCGCCGCCGCGTGTCGGGGCCCTCGGCGACGACGCTCTCGTCGTCGTACTTGATCGCCGTCCGGAGCTTCCCGGTGAGGAACTCGACGAGGTCGGCCTCGATGCGGTTGCGGTGCGGCTCGATCACGTAGTACTTCTTCTCGTTTTCCTTCTCGGAGTGAAACAGGATCACGAACGCGTGGGGCTTGTTGACCCAGTAGCGCTCGACCTCCCGGAAGTGGGTCTTCTTTTCCATCGGGACCGCCTTCTCCAGGTCGTAGCGGTTCACGACCGTCGTCGCCCCGCGGGCGTCGGTGAAGAAGGCGTCCTCGTCGAACTCGGGGTCGACGTCGACCGTCCGCTCGTCGACGAGGTCCTTGAGCTCTGCGGCGCGCTGCCCGCCGCGGGCCAGCGCGTTCTCGACGCGGTCGGGATCGGAGCCCGGCGCCTCCGTCGCGTCGAAGGGCTCGATCTCGCCCGCGTCGTCGCGCGGTCGCGACCCGTCCTCGTCGTAGTAGTACTCCCGCTTGTAGTGCTCCCAGAGCCAGACGTCCTTGACGACGGGCGTGGTCGCGGGGTCACAGAAGTCCTCGAACTCGCGGTCGAGCCGGACCGCCTCCGCGACGGCGTCGGCGACCTCGCCGTCGACGTCGACGGGGTGGAAGCCGAGGTGCGACTCGGGATCGAGGCTCACCCCGTCCCAGTCCTCGCGGGTCGGCGTCGGAATCTCGACGCCGTCGTCCCAGCGCGCGCTGTCGGCGTCGCCCCGGTCCAGTTCGCGGGGGTCGCGGCCGCGGTACAACGCCTCGACGTCGCCGTCGGCGCCGTACTCGTCGAGGAAGTCAGCCCAGGTGTACTCGCCGCGGACCGCGCCCGGGGCGGCGTCGGCGTCGGCATCGCCGTCGTCGGATTCCGAGCCGCCTTCGGCCGACGGATCGTCCGATCGGACCGCGGGCTGGTCGGTCGCCTCGGCCGCCGCTGCGGCACGATCGACGGTGCCCCCCTCGAGGGTCGACGGCGGGCCGTCCCCGTCGCCCTCCGACGCGTCGTCGCCGCCCCCCTCGGCGGTCACCGACGCGTCGTCGTCGGTTGCCATCGTTCGACGGAGGGCGCCGTCAGGGAAAAAGACTTCTGCCGCGGTTCTCAGAGGCGGTATTTTGCCCGGTTGTTTTATGTGAGCCGTTTCGGTAAGGGGCCTTATGAGCCACGACGCCGACCCCGACCGAACGGTCTCCGTTGCAGACGAGGGAGTGCGCGTCGAGAAATCGTTCGCCGGCGAGGAGTTCCCGGTCCCGGCGATCAAGTTCCGACTCACCTCCGAGAGCGACGAGCCCGTCCACGTCCGCATCGTCGACCAGATCCCCGAGGACTTCCCGATGGAGGGAGTGGGGTTCCACCCGGACTACGAGAGCGAGGCCTGGACGGCCTACATGGACCACCGCGTCGAGTTCGAGCGGACGCTCGGCCCCGGCGAGTCGGTGACGACGGTCTACGGCATCCGGCTGGACGACTCCGCGGAGATCGAGGACTTCCTCGGCGAGCCGATCCTCGAACGGCCGCCGCGCCCCGAGGAGATGGCCGAGGGCGACGAGGCCGGCTCGAACGTCGAGGACATCCTCGGCGCCGACCGCAGTCAGCTCGTGCGCGACGCGCTCCAGGGGCGGGGGCGACTCGCCGACGAGGCCCAGGAAGCCCGCGAGGCGGAAGAGCCCCCGGCGGCCGATCCCGGCGAGGAGCCGGGCATCGAAGCGGCCCCCGGCGACGTCGAGGCCGACCCGGACGTCGGGGCCGAAGAGGCCGACATCGAGCCGGAGGTCGTGGAGTACGACGTGGCCGCCGACGCGGAGCCGACGCCGTCGGACGCCGAGGAGTCGCCGACGCCCCGAGCCGTCGCCCCGGGACTGACGCCGGCGCTCCAGCGGACGGAGGAGGCCACGGTCTCTCCGGTCGAGACGGGCACCGAAGAGGCAGAAGCGGAAGCCGAAGCCGCCGCAGAGTCGGCAGACTCCGAGCCCGAGGAAGCCGCGGGGGAACCGGAGCCCGCGGAGACGGCCGAAGAGGCCGACATCGAGCCGGAGGCGGCAGAGCCGTCGGTCGACGAGGGAGCCGAAGTCGAATCGGATGCCGACGTGGACTACGTCGACATCGAAGCGGAGGTCGACGTCGAGGACGGCGAGACCGCGGGCGCCGACGAGGAGCCGGCGAGTGAGGCCGAGGCCGCCGGCGGCGCGGCCGCGACACCGACGAGTCCCGAGGGCGGACTGGCGGCGACGCTCGCCGCCGAGGTCCGCGCGGGCGAGGTCGACGACGACGACCTGGAGACGCTCCGCGAGGAGTTCGACGCCGGCCTCCCGCGGAGCGCCGACGTGCGCATCCGCCGCGTGCAGGCGCAGATGGAGGACCTCAACGCCTACGCCGACGCGATCGCGGAGTTCATCGACGAGGAGGGCACCGGCGCGGAGCTCGTAGAGCGGGTCGACACCGAGCTGACCGAGATCGAAGCGGAGCTCGACGACCTCCGGGACGCCGTCGGCGACGCCGCAGAGGAACGCGAGGCCATCCGCGAGGACGTGACCGGAGTCCGCGCGAACGTCGAGTCGACCGCGTCGGACCTCGCGGCGACGGACGAGCGCCTCGACGACGTGGCGGAGACGGCCGCGGCCGCGAGCTCCGGCGTCGACGACCTCCGGGAGCAGACCGACGCGATCGAAGACCGGCTCGACGAGACGGCGGAGCGGCTCGACGCCGTCGCGACCGACGTCGACGCGGTCACGGGCGACGTAGACGACCTCGCGGGCGACCTCGACGACGTCGCGCTCGACGTCGCCGACACCGACGAGCGGGTCGCGCGGCTCGACGACGAGATGGGCGACGTGCGCGAGGACATCGCGGCCCTCGACAGCGACGTCCTCGACGCGCGCGAGGCGCTCGAAGCCGAGATCGACGACGTCCGCCGGGAGCTCTCGGAGCTGTCTGCGGCGCTCGACCGCATCGAGTCGATCGAAGACGACATCGAGACGCTCAAGCAGTTCCGCGACCGGCTCAACAGCGCCTTCGGCCCCGGCGGCGCCGGGAACGGAGAGTAACCGGGACAGAGACCGCGAAGCGCAATCGGTTTAGCGCGCCCACTCGTGGGTCCGGTAATGACCCAGACGGAGGCGATTCGCGTCGCCGTCCCGCGCAAGGGCCGCCCGCTCGAAGCCGTGCTCGAACGCGTCGCCGACGTCGGCGAGGCCCGCCAGCCGAGCGACTGGGCGCAGTCCGGCGACGGCCGCGACCCCGAGCACGTGGCCGACGAGATCATCTCGACGCTCCGCCACGAGAAGGCGATCACGAAGGGCAACGCCGAGCCGGGCGCGGACGTCTACCAGCGCCTCACGACCTACTCGGACCTCGACGACGACTACGCGCCCGAGTACACCCTCCTGCGCGACCAGCGGGAGGGGATGCCCCGGCGGATCGTCTTCGACAGCCTGACGGTCGACGTCGCGGGCGTGCCCGTCCAGTTCGTCGGCCGCGAGGAGCCCTTCCGCGCGCTCCGGACCCACGAGTTCGCGCTGGGCTTCGACAGCGCCGACCTCGTCCTCGAAGAGGTGGTCGAACTCGAACCCGAGGGCGTGGAGTCGATCGAAGACGTCAACGCCCGGATCGACCCGATGAACACCGACGTCCGCGTCGTCTCCGGCCTCGGCGACACGGTCTATCACACGCTTATGGCCCGCCCCGAGATCCTCCCGCCCGGCGCGGACTTAGACCGGGAGTTCGTCGCCGGCTACGAGGGGCCGCTGTGCATCTCGCCCCGGTACGAGCGGCTCGTCGAGGCCGTCCTCGGGACGCTCCCCCTGGAGGGCGTCACCTTCGCGTACCCCGACGACGAGCGCGAGGAGGAGGCCGCCATCGCCGACGTCGGCCTCGGCGTCTACCTCACGATGACGGGCTCGACCGCCCGCGAGCACGGGCTGATCCTCGGCGAGCACCTCTTTCCGTCCGAGACCGTGCTGATGGAGAACGTCGTGGAGGCCGCCGACCTCGACGCCGCAGAGCGCGTGTGTGAGGCGCTCTCGACGGCGCCACACGAGACCGAGATCGCGGTGTAAGACTAATTCTTAAGAGTAAGAGCGGCGTACCGTCGGTAAGAAGATGTCCGTCTCGGAAGACGCCACGGTCACGAGCAAGGGGCAGGTCACGATCCCGAAGCGGATCCGCGACGCGCTCGGCATCGACTCCGGGACCGAAGTCGAGTTCGTGCTCGAAGACGACGGGACCCTCCGGCTCCGACCGAAGGAGCCGGCGATGGAGCGGCTCCGCGCCGTCAAAGAGCAGCTGTCGGCGCACGACGTCGACCTGGAGGCGCTCCGGCGGGACTCGAAGGCCGCGTGGAGTTCCCGCGACGGGGACGGCGCGTGATCTTCCTCGACTCGTGGGTCTGGCTCGAATACCTGTTCGACGGCGACGCGGCGGCTGACGCCGAGTCCGTCATCCGACGGGCCGACACGCCGGAGACCGAGGGGCTCGTCGCGCCGACCGTGCTCGCCGAGGTCTCGTATCGGATCCGCGTCGTCGAGGACGGCGAAACCGCAGACGAGGCCGTCAGGGCGATTCGGGACTACGACCACATCGAGAGCGTCCCGGTCGTCGACGACGTGGCCGAGTACGCCGCGGAGCTCCGCCACAAGTACTACGAGCGCGGCGATCGGGAACTGTCGTACGCCGACGCGATCCACCTGGCCACCGCGGTCGTTCACGAGGACTGCGACGCCCTCTACTCCGGCGATCCGGACTTCGCGGGGATCGACGAAATCGAGACCGTCGTGCTCGGATAGCGGAGACGCGGCATCGGCGAGGCGGCCGCCGCTACTCCTCTGCGACTGCCGCGGCCGGGCCCGCACCGCCGCCGGGTTCGTCCGAAAGCGACTCGCGGACCTGCGAGTAGACGAGGACGAGCGCCGCGAGCGCCGCGACGGCGCCGACGGTGAAGGGCGTCGCGAAGCCGCCGAGGTTGTAGAGGAACCCCGAGGCCAGCGGGCCGACCGCGACGCCGAGGCCGAACGCCATCGTCAGCACCGAGAGCGTGCTCCCGGACTGGCCCTCGCCCGCGAGGTCACCCGCGAGCGCGAGCGACGGCGCGAACACGAGCGCGACCGCGACCCCCTGGAGCAATCGGGCGCCCAGCATCGTCAGCGGCGTCGTGACCACGCCCTGGGCGAACACCGAGGGCACGAGGAGCACGAAGCCCGCCAGCAGGAACGGGCGCCGGCCGTAGGCGTCGCTGGCGTTGCCGATGGGGATCTGGAGGAGCACGTTCGCGATGACGACGGCGGCGAACTGGACGCTGAAGAGGAAGGTCCCCTCGCCGAGCCGGGCGCGGATCGGCGCTTCAAGCGGCGCGAACAGCGCGATCGTGGCCGCCATGAAGAAGGTGCCGACGCCGAGGACGAACACCGAATCGAGCAGACGAGGGCCGCCGCGGTCGAGGATCCGGATCGAGAGGTCATCGCCAGCCTCGGCGTCGACCGAGGGCGGGTCGTCCACGACCGCGGCGACGAGCAGGAAGCTCACGATCGCGCCCAGCACGGCGATGCCGAACGCGGCGTTGAAGCCGGAGAGCGCGCCGAACGGCGTCGCGTACGGACCGAACCGGATGACGAGGCCGGCGACGATCGGCCCGAAGCCGAACCCGATCAGCCGGAAGGTGTTGAAGACGCCGAAGTTGCCGCCGCGCTCGCGGTCCGAGCGGGCGTAGTCGTTGACGAGCGCGACCGTCGCCGGGACGCTGAACGCCGCGCCGACGCCCTGGAAGCCCCGCGCGAGCAGGACCGCCCAGTAGTTGCTCAGGAAGGGGTAGGCGACGCTCCCGATCGCGAAGAGCACCAGCCCGAACAGGACGAACGCCTTCCGCCGGCCGGTCCGGTCCGACAGGCGGCCGGTGAACGGCTGGCCGAAGCTGTTGAGAAAGCCGAACAGCGAGAGGACGAACCCGATCAGGAACTCCTCGCCGACGACGAAGCCGAGGAGGTTCCCGCCGACGAGTGCGTCGATCGAGACCTGTCCGCTGGCGATGTAGAGGGGCAGCACGATGATGAGAAAGGAGTTCCCCAGGGCGTCGGCCATCCGGGCGAGACCGAGAGCGATCACCCGCTCGTCCGTGTCGCCGATCATCGGTCGGGGTCACCTCCGGACGACGCTGTCGGGGCGGTCGCCTGTGCCGTCGATCGCATCGGATGGGAAAAGCGACGCCAGACGGAAGGCCGTTTGCAATCCGGCGGGCTTCGAATACCGGAGTCAGTCCGCGTCGGCCTGCCACTTCCGCACGGTGTCGGGGCCGACGCCGTCGACCCGCTCGGCGAGGGCGTCGGGCTCGGCGGACTTCAGCGAGTCGACGTCCTCGACGCCCGCGTCCTTCAGTTTCTCCGCCGTCTTCGAGCCGATGCCGCTGACGCTCTCTAGGTCGGTGCCGCTCTCGTGCTGTTCGGCCTGGTACTCGCGGTAGTTGCAGATCGGACAGCCGAGCTCCCAGGGCTCGCTGTCGTCGTCGTAGACGATCCGGAGCTCCGGGAGGCCGTGTTCGTCACAGGTCGCGTCCGTCACCTCGACGTCGCCGCGGCGGGGGAGGGGAAGCGAGTAGTCGCAGTCGGGATAGCGCGTGCAGCCGACGAGCCGCGAGCCCGAGCGGAGGCGCTTGATCGCGAGTTCGCCCCCGTGTTCCTCGCCGCAGTCGGGACACGGCCCGATCACCAGATTCTCCTGCTCGTCGGCCTCCTCGGCCTTGCAGAGCGGACAGCCGTGGACGAACGTCTTCCGGCCGGCCAGCATCTTGACGTGGTGGAGGCCGTGGTCCTCGCAGGTCTCTTCGAGCAGCAGGGGCTTGCCCGTCGAGGGCAGCGGCAGCGTGTTCTCGCAGTCGGGGTAGGAGTCACAGCCGATGAAGTACGAGCCGCGCCGGCTCTTTCTGATCACCAGGTCGCCGCCGCACTTGGGGCATTCCCCCACGGTTTTGTCGGCCTTCAGCGACTCCTGGAGGTGTTTTCCGACCTCCTCGCCGGACTCCATCAGCCCCTCGAAGACGGCGTCGAGCATCTCTCGGGACTCGGCGGTCACCTCCTCCAGGCTGGCCTCGCCGCGGGCGATGGCCTGCATGTCCTGCTCCAGGTGGGCGGTCATCTCCTCGCTCACGATCCGGTCGGCGAACTCCTCGGCGGCCTCGACGACGGCGCGCGCCAGGCGGGTCGGCCGCGGCGGGTCGCTCTCGATGTAGCCACGGTCGTAGAGCTTCTGGATGACGTCGTGGCGGGTGGCCTTGGTGCCGATGCCCATCTGCTCCATCGTCTCGATGAGCCGCGACTGGCCGTAGCGCCGCGGCGGCTGGGTCTGCTTCGCCTCGAACGCGGTGTCGGTGACGGCCAGCTCCTCGCCCTCGGTCACGTCGGGAACGAACGACTCGCTGGCGTTGGAGTAGGGGTAGACCGCGTGGTAGCCCGGCTCCAGGAGGCGCTTGCCGTTGGCCTTCAGCGAGAGTTCGTCCTCGTCGCCCCCGACGACGGCGACGACCCGGAGGTGCTCCCAGGTGGCCGGCTCGGCGACGGTCGCGAAGAACCGCCGGACGACGAGCTCGTAGACCTCCCACTCGTCCTCCGTGAGGTCCGACCGGCCCGGCAGTTCGCCCGTCGGGTGGATCGGCGGGTGGTCCGTCGTCTCCTCGTCGCCCGAAGTGGGCTCGATCGACTCCTGTTCCAGGAGGGAGTCGGCGTCGTCGCCGAAGGTCCGGGTGCCGGTGAAGGAATCGAGCAGTTCGCGGGGGTCCAGGTCGTCCGGGTAGACCGTGTTGTCCGTCCGGGGATAGGTGATGTAGCCGGCGGTGTAGAGGTCCTCGGCGATGCTCATCGCGCGCTGGGCGGAGTAGCCGAGCGAGCCCGCCGCGCGGATGAACTGGGTGGTGTTGAACGGCGCCGGCGGGTCGTCGGTCCGGGTGCGCCGGCGGACCGACTCGACCGTCGCCGTCGACGCCGACTCCAGGGTCTCGTAGGCGGCCTCGGCGGCGGCTTCGTCCCAGACGCGCTCGGCCTCGTTTCCGTCCTCGTCGAGGTAGAAGTACTGCGCCTCGAAGGCGCCGTCGCTCCCCTCGTCCTTTTCGAGGTCGGCGAACAGCTCCCAGTAGTCCTCGGGGTCGAACGCCTCGATCTCGCGCTCGCGGTCGACGATGAGCTTCAGCGTCGGCCCCTGGACTCGTCCAACAGAAATGAAGTCGTCGCCCAGTTGGCGGGCCGAAAGCGAGAGGTAGCGAGTGAGCGCCGCGCCCCACACGAGGTCGACGATCTGGCGGGCCTCGCCCGCGGCCGCGAGGTCGAAGTCGAGCTCGTCGGGGTTCGCGAACGCCTCCCGGACCTCGTTTTCGGTGATCGACGAGAAGCGGACGCGGTCGACCGGGACGTCCTCGTTGACCTCGCGGACCAGCTCGTAGGACTCCTTGCCGATGAGTTCGCCCTCGCGATCGTAGTCGGTCGCGATCACGACGTTGCCGGCGCGGCGGGCGAGCCGGCGGAGCGCCGCGACGATGTTCTCCTGGGTCGGGTGCTTGTCGATCGGCGCGTCGATCAGCTCGACCGGCTCGACGTCGCGCCAGTCGTTGTACTCCGGCGGGAAGTCGACGCCGACGACGTGGCCGGAGAGGCCGATGCAGCGCTTGCCGCCCCACTTGTAGACGTTGACGCCGTTGAGGCGGTCGGCCTCGGCGGACCCGCCGCTCAGGATGTCCGCGATCCGCCGAGCGGCGTTGTCCTTCTCGGTGATGATGAGTTCCGGGCCCTGGCTCATTGGAGGCCGCTAAGCGGGGGGTCGGCCTAAACCTTTCGCGGCGGAGGCGGAGAAATCGACCGACAGCGCGCCCGTGCGCGCGGAACAGGATCGAAGTGGCCCGTGGTGGCTCTCACCGCGAGCCGGTCGTCTCATCCGCCTGCGCCCGACCGACGGCGCCCGCCAGCGAGAGGAGGTACCCGAGCCCGTACTGGACCTCGGGGTCGCGGGTCGCCTTCAGCAGGCCGACGGCGCCGACGCGTTCGGGCTCCGCGCGCTCGGCCTCGCCGACGCCGCTCAGCATCGTCTCCAGGCCGTTCCGCACGTCGTCGTCGCCGGCAGTCTGTGCGACCTCGCCAAGGGCCGCCCCGGTTCCCGAGAGCGAGCGGACCATCTCGTCGTCCAGCGCGCTCGACAGGAGCGAGATCACGGACGCGATCTCGACCAGGTCGTCTAAGGCACCGCTTCGTTGGAGTTCGAGCACCGCCTCCAGCGCCTCGCGGAGGTCGTCGCCGTTCTCGCCGACGGTCTCGGCCAGCGCCACCGTCTCGTCGGTCGCGAGGCCGTCCGCGGACTCCGCGAGCGTCGCGCCCGTGGAAGCGAGTTCGCGCGCCATCTCGTCGGAGAGGGCGTTCCCACCGAGTGCGAGGACGTCGAGCAGTTCGTTGACGGCGTCCAGCCGCCGGACGAACGCGGCGACGGCCTCGGGATTCTCCTCGATGGCCGATTCGAGGTCGGCGTGGTCGGCGAGGGGCGCGTCCTCGCCGGCGTCGTCGGGTTCGGCGTCGGACATCTACAACAACCCCCGTGCGGTGAGCCAGTACGCCTCGTTGTACCCCAGCTTCGACCAGTGGAGCTTCTGGGAGGGCGGCGCGGGCGACGGCGGATTCTCGTAGTCGAACTCCACGAACGAGGCCGCGTCCATCCCGGTCTCGATGAAGCAGAGCGTCTTGCCGTCGTAGGTCGCCGTCGCGGGCCGGCCGCGGACCTCGCTGGTGAGCCGCTGGCCGGCGACGCCCGCCTGGTAGTGGGCGACGCTCCCCGCGTTGGGGACGCCCGTATCGGCGGTGTCGCCGAGCGCGTAGACGTTCTCGGCGTTCGCGGCCTCCAGCGTGTGCTTGTCGACGTCGACCCAGCCCCGATCGCCCAGGCCGGCGTCGGCGATCAGGTCGACGCTGCGGTGGGGCGGGATCGACACGAGGAGGTCGTAGTCGAGTTCGGTGCCCTCCATCGAGGTGACTGTCCCGGCCTCGGGGTCGACTTCCTCGGCGTTGAAGAACGTCTCCACCTCGATGCCGCGCTCGTCCATCAGGGGCCGCGCCCACTCCGCGATGTGGGGGTTGCCGTGGACGCGCTGGATCGGGTACGTGTAGGTGATCTCGACGTCCTCGCGGAGCCCGCGCTCGCGGAACCAGTCGTCGGCCATAAACACGAACTCCAGCGGCGCGGCCGGACACATATGCGGCGTGCCGATCACGCTCAGGACGAGCCGGCCCTCGGTGAACGACAGCAGTTCCTCGCGGAGCGCCGTCGCCCCCGACTCGCTGTAGTAGTCGTGCCCGCCCTCGGGGAGGCCGGGAATCTCCGCGGGCGCGAGCGTCGACCCCGTCGCGAGGACGAGATAGTCGTACGCTTCGCTCCCGCCCTCGCGGTACTCAATTTCTTGTGCGTCAGTGTCAATACTAGTCACGCGGTCGATCCGGAGATCGACGGCGTCGTTAACCAGCTCGGCGAGGCGTCGTCGCCCGTCCGCCGGCTCGCGCTGGCCGAACGGGACGTAAAGCCAGACCGGCTTGTAGACGTGGTCCGGATCGTCGTTGATCAGCGTGACCCGGACGTCGCCCGCGTCGAGTTCGGCGCCGAGCCGGTCGGCGAGGTCGTTCGCGAGGACGGTCCCGCCGGTCCCGCCGCCGACGATGGCGATGTGTTCAGTCATCGTCGATCACGCCTTCTCGACGTAGATCTCGTAGTAGTCGTCGATCTCTTCGGTCGCGAGCACCTCGTTTCCGGACTCGTCGGCCCACTCGGGGACGTCGGTGAGCGACTGGTCGTTGTCGCTCAACAGCCGGATCACGGTCCCCGAGTCGGCGCCGCGGATGGCGCCGATGAGGTCCATCAGCGGGCCGGGGCAGGCGGCGCCTCGCGCGTCGACGGTCTCGTCGGGTTCGATTGTGGATTCGGTCATACGCGTGGACGTTCGACCCGCGCCCTATTAGTATTGTGCAGCAATTCCAATATAACGAGAAAAGATAGAAGGCGACGTGGGACCGTCTCGCAGGGGAGGTCCGACGAAGAAAAGGCGGCGCCGAGGACGAGAAACGAGACGAGACAGGACGAGACGGGACGTTCGCGGCGGACACCCGACGCTCGACGCTTTACTCGTCGAGTTCGTCGCGGAGCAGCTGGTTCACGTCGCCGGGGTCGGCGCTGCCGCCGGTCTTCTGCATCACCTGCCCGACGAGGAAGTTGATCGCGCCGCCCTCGCCGGCGTGGTAGTCCTCGACGGCGTCGGGGTTCTCCTCGATCGCCTCCGCGACGGCGACGGCGACCTCGTCGTCGTCGGCGGTGCCGAGGTCCTCGGCCTCGATGATCGCGTCCGGGTCGTCGCCGTCGTCGAGCATCCGCCGGAGGACGATCTCCTCGGCGTTCTTGGTCGTGATCTCCTCCTCGGCGACGAGTTCGACGAGGCGCGTGAACTCCCCGAGGCGGTGGTCGACGTCGGTGATCGACATATCGCGGTAGTTCAGTTCCCCGAGGAGGTTGTCCGCGACCCACGTCGCCGCCAAGTCCGGATCGAACTGCTCGGCGACGTCCTCGAAGAAGTCCGCGACCTCCTTGGTCGAGGTGAGCTTCGCGGCCGACTCCTGATCGAGGCCGTACTCCTCGCGGAAGCGCTCGCGGCGGGCGTCGGGGAGTTCCGGGATCGCGATCTTCTCCTTCCAGTCGGAGACTTCCAATGGCGGGAGGTCGGCCTCGCGGAAGTAGCGGTAGTCCTTTTCTTCTTCCTTCGAGCGCATCGAGACGGTGATCCCCCGCGACTCGTCCCAGTGGCGCGTCTCCTGTTCGACCGCGCGGCCGCGCTGGACGGCGTTCTTCTGTCGCGTCACCTCGTAGGCGAGCGCCTGTTCTGCGCCCTTGTGGCTGGAGATGTTCTTCACCTCGGTCCGGTTCGCGGCCTCGAGCGACTCGACGGCGATGGATCCGTCGTCGTCGACCTCCTCGGCGGGCACGAGCGAGATGTTGGCGTCGACCCGGAGCGAACCGTCGCGCGTGGAGTCGAAGACGCCGAGGTATTCGAGGACCTCCTCCAGTTTGGCGAGGAACGCGCGGGTCTCCTGGGGGCTGCGGAAGTCCGGCTTCGTGACGATCTCCATCAGCGGGGTGCCGGCGCGGTTGTAGTCGACGAGCGTGTAGTCGGCGGTGTCGATGCTGCCGCCCTTGTGCTGGAGGCTCCCGGGGTCCTCTTCGAGGTGGGCGCGCTGGATGCCGATCTCGCGGCGCTCGCCCTCGACGGAGATCTCAAGGGTCCCGTCGGCGCAGATCGGCGCGTCGTACTGCGTGATCTGGAAGTTCTTGGGGAGGTCGGGGTAGTAGTAGTTCTTCCGGTGGAAGCGGGTGTGCTCGGCGACGTCGGCGTCGAGGGCCTTGCCGACCTTGACGGCGGCCTCGACGGCCCCCTCGTTCAGGACGGGCAGGGCGCCGGGCAGGCCCAGACAGACGGGACAGGTCCGGCTGTTCGGCTCCTCGTCGTCGGCCGGTTCGGTCGAGCACCCGCAGAAGATCTTCGTGTCGGTCTCGAGCTGGACGTGGACCTCCAGCCCGATGACGGTGGCGAGATCCCGCTGGGAGAGCGCCTTCGCGGTCATTACCGGCCGGTTCGACGTAGCGCGGCTAAAGGCTAACGGGACCGGGATAGCAAAGCGAAACCTATTCCGCGCCGCGCGGAGACGGCAGGAGCGATGACCTCCGGCCTCGGCGACGCGACGCCGATCGACGTCGACCGCGGGGTGCCGTTCGCGGCGCCCGAGGGGACGACGCTGCGCCTCGACCTCTACCGCCCGGGTCGGCCGCGCGGATCCCCCGCGGGAACCGATCCGGCCGCCGCCCGCCGCGCCGCCGTCGTGTTGGTGCCGGGCCGGGACTGGCGATCGCCGGACCGCGGCCAGTGGGCCCGCTACGCGCTCGACCTGGCCGAGCGAGGGTACGTCTGCGCCGTCCCGGAGTACCGCGGGAGCGACGCGGCGACCTTCCCAGCGCAGGTGCGGGACCTGAAGGCCGCAGTCAAGTGGCTCCGTGCGCGCGGCGGCGATATGGGGATCGATCCGGCCCGGATCGGGGCGTTCGGCCACGGCGCCGGAGCGCACCTCGCGGTGCTCGCGGCGCTTTCCGCCGGCGACGACGAACTGGCGCCGCGGGCGACGGCGTTCGCGGAGTCGACGCGCGAGGGCGCCGCGGCCGCGAGCGACGCGCTGGCGGCCGTCGTCGGCGTCGCGGGCACGTACGCGCTCGAACACCAGCCCGAGACCGACGCCCTCGTCGCGCTCCTCGGCGGGGACCGCGAGGCCGAGCCCGAGGCCTGGAAGCGGGCGTCGCCGTCGACGTACCTCGGCGCGGACGGCGCGACTGACGACCGGCGCCAGCCGCCGGTCCTGCTCCTCCACGGCGAGGACGACGACGTCGTCCCCCCGATGTGCTCGGAGCTGTTCTACGACCTCCTGGAGGCCCGCGACGCGCCCGCGGACTGCGTCGTCGCCGCGGACGCCGGCCACGACCTCTACGAGACCCAGCGGGCGTTCGTCCTGGAGTGGACCGCGGGCTTCCTCGATCGGCACCTCCGGTAGCGCCGGGAGGTGGTCGGCGGAACGGTCCGTGGTCCGCCCTCACACATTCACGAGAACTATCATTTTCCGGGTAGGTGTCTGACGTACGTTTATGTGGCCGGAGACGGGCTATCTACCCTATGAGCAACCGCGTGGAGGAACTGGAGTCGAAGGTCGCCGAGCTACAGGCCGCCGTCAACGGACTGACAGAAGAGCTCGTCGAGACGAAAGAGCGGGTGCGGCTCCTCGAAGAGGAGATCGAGGTCGACCTCGCGGCCGGGAGCCGCCCGGTCGGTCACGAGCCGCAACAGGGGGTCGAGCAGGGCGCCGACGCCGTCGAGTCGACTGCCGATGCGACCGCGACAGCGGAGGCCGCCCAGGAGACGGCCGACGAGGAGCCGGCGGGGGGGCCGCTCTCCGAGTCGCCCGCGCAGGCCGAGTCGCGGCGGGAGACCTCCGCGCAGACCGCCGACGACGCCGACTTCATCGACGCCGACGCGGACGAGCAGATCCCGAGCGAGGTCGGCCCCGAGGGGCGGACCGACGCCGCGGGCGACGGGGATAAGGCCGACGACGCCGAGAGTGAGGACGAGGCGGCGACCGAAGACGACGACATCATCGTCGCGTAATCGGGCGCTCCGCCCGCCACGAGCACATCCATGCACATCAAAAAGCTCGTCCTCGACGGTTTCAAGAGCTTCGGGCGGACCACCGAGATTCCGTTCTACGAGGACTTCACGGTCGTCACGGGGCCGAACGGCTCCGGGAAGTCGAACATCATCGACGGCGTGCTGTTCGCGCTGGGGCTCGCGCGGACCCGCGGTATCCGCGCCGAGAAGCTCACAGACCTCATCTACAACCCCGGCCACGCCGACGGCAGCGACGGTGACGCGGCCCCGACCGGCCCGAACGAGGCGACGGTCACGGTCGTCCTCGACAACGGCGACGGCACGCTCGACCGCTCGCAGGTCGTGAACGCCGCCGGCAGCGAGGACGTCGGCGACGTCTCCGAGATCGAGGTCAGGCGGCGCGTCAAGGAGACCGAAGAGAACTACTACTCCTACTACTACCTCAACGGCCGCGCCTGCAACCTCTCGGACATCCAGGACCTCCTGGCGCAGGCCGGCATCACCCCCGAGGGCTACAACGTCGTGATGCAGGGCGACGTGACCGAGATCATCAACATGACGCCCCACCAGCGTCGGGGGATCATCGACGAGATCGCGGGCGTCGCGGAGTTCGACGCGAAGAAGGAAGACGCCTTCGAGGAACTTGAGGCGGTCGAAGACCGCATCGAGGAGGCCGACCTCCGGATCGAAGAGAAGGAAGACCGGCTCGAACAGCTGGCGGACGAGCGCGAGACCGCCCTCGAATACCAGTCCCTCCGGGACGAGCGCGAGGAGTACGAGGGCTACAAGAAGGCCGCAGAACTGGAAGACAAGCGCGCGGACCTCGAATCGACCGAGACGAAGGTCGAAGCAACGGAAGCGAAGCTCCAGTCCCACCGCGAGGAGCTCGACAAACGCCAGGGGCGCGTCACGCGCTTGGAGGACGAACTCGACGAGCTCACGCGGGAGATCGAACGGAAGGGCGAGGACGAACAGCTCCGGATCAAGTCCGAGATCGAGGAGATCAAAGGCGAAATCTCCCGGTTGGAAAACGAGATCGAGGCCGCCGAAGAGCGGATCGACGACGCCGAGAGCGACCGCCGGAACGCCTTCGTCCAGCTCGACCGCAAGCAGGAGCAGATCGACGAGCTCGACGAGGAGATCCGATCGGCGAAGGTCGAGAAGGCCTCGGTGAAGTCCGACATCGGCTCGCTGGAGACCGACCTCGCGGAGGTGCAGGCCGAAATCGAGAACGTCGACACCGAGTTCGACGAACTGAAGGCCGACCTCGAATCGAAGAAGGAGCGCTTAGAGGAGCTCAAGACCGAGCGCAACGACAAACAGCGCGAGAAGGACCGCCTGCTGGACGAGACCAGGCGGCGGGCAAGCGAGATCGACGAACTCGAAGCCGAGGCCCAAGAGCTCCGAGAGAAGCTCCCCGATCTGAAGGCCGAGGTCTCGGACCTCCGCTCGGAGCTGGACAAAGCCGAGACGAACGAGGCGAAGATCGAGGGGATCGTCGACGACCTCCAAGAGGAGAAATCGGAGTTGAAGAGCGACCTCAACGAGGTCGTCGAGGAGATCCAGTCCAAGCAGTCCGAGTACGCGACCCTCGAAGCCCGCGCCGGCGACGACGGCGACGACTCCTGGCCGCGGGCGGTCACGACGATCCTCAACGCCGGAATGAGCGGCGTCCACGGCACCGTCGGCCAGCTCGGCGCCGTCGACGGCGAGTACGCGACCGCCTGTGAGACCGCCGCCGGCGGCCGCCTCGCGCACGTCGTCGTCGACGACGACGGCGTCGGCTCCGACGGGATCGACTACCTCAAGTCCAGGAACGCCGGCCGCGCGACGTTCCTCCCCATCACGGAGATGGACGACCGCGGCCTCCCGTCGCTGCCGAGCCACCCCGGCGTCGTCGACTTCGCGCGCAACCTCGTCGACTACGACGCCGAGTACGAGGGCGTCTTCTCGTACGTGCTGGGCTCGACGCTCGTCGTCGAGGACATGGGGACGGCGAGGGACCTGATGGGCGACTACCGGATGGTGACGCTCGACGGCGACCTCGTCGAGCGCTCTGGCGCGATGACCGGCGGCTCCGGCGGCGGCTCCCGATACTCGTTCTCGAAGTCCGGCAGCGGCCGGCTCGAACGCCTCGCCGAGGAGATCGAAGACCTCGAAGACGAGCGCCGGGAGCTCCAGGCGGAGATCCGCGAACTCGACGAGGACATCGAGGACGCCCGCGGCCGCGCGGCCGACGCCCGAGAGCGCGTCCGAGAGGTCGAATCCGACATCGAAGACGCCGAGGCCGACGTCGCCGAGGCCGAAGACCGGATCGACGACCTCGAAGCCGAGGCCGAGGAGCTCCGCGAGGAGCGGGCCGACGTCGACGCGGAGATGCGGGAGATCGACGCCGAGATCGACGAACTTGAAGGCGAGATCGCGGAGGTCAACGGGGAAATCGACGACCTGGAGCAGGAGCTCGCCGACTCGAAGATCCCCGAGCTCACGAGCGAGGCCGACGAGATCCGCGCGGAGATCGCAGAGAAGGAAGATCGGATGGACGACCTCGACGGTCGGCTCAACGAGCTCGAACTGGAGAAGGAGTACGCCGAGGACGCCATCGACGACCTCGAAGAGACGATCGAGACGGCCCAAGAGCGGAAGGCCGACGCCCGCGACGCCATCCGCGAGAAGGAGGGCGAGATCGAGGCCCGCGAGGAGAAACTCGACGAGAAGCGCGCGGCCGTCGAGGAGCTGGAATCGGAGCTCGAAGACCTGAAGGCGGAGCGCTCGGACCTCAAGGAGACGCTGCGCGAGGCGAAGAGCGAGCGCGACACAAAGCGCGACGAGGTCGAACGGATCGAGTCGAAGCTCGATTCCCTGGAAGACACCGCCGAGCGGCTGGCCTGGGAGATCGACGAGCTCGAAAGCGAGGTCGGCGACTACGACCCCGAGGCGATCCCGGACCACGACGAGGTCGAGGCCGAGATCGAGCGCCTCACCGAGGAGATGGGGGCGCTGGAGCCGGTGAATATGCTCGCGATCGACGAGTACGACGACGTGAAGGCCGACCTGGAGGACCTCCGGGAGCGCCGCGACGTCCTCGTCGAGGAGCGCGAGGCGATCGAAGAGCGGATCGAGCGCTTCGAGGCCCAGAAGAAGGAGACGTTTATGAACGCCTTCGACGCGATCAACGGGAACTTCACCGAGATCTTCGAGCGCCTCTCCGACGGGACGGGCGAACTCCACCTCGAAGACCCCGAGGACCCGTTCGAGGGCGGGCTGACGATGAAGGCCCAGCCCGGCGACAAGCCGATCCAGCGGCTGAACGCGATGTCCGGCGGCGAGAAATCCCTGACCGCGCTCGCGTTCATCTTCGCGATCCAGCGGCACAACCCCGCGCCGTTCTACGCGCTCGACGAGATCGACGCGTTCCTCGACGCCGCCAACGCCGAGCGCGTCGGCGAGATGGTCGACGACCTCTCGGCGGACGCGCAGTTCGTCGTCGTCTCGCACCGCTCTGCCCTCCTGGAGCGCTCTGAGCGCGCCATCGGCGTGACGATGCAGGGCGACAACGTCAGCGCCGTGACGGGCATCCAACTGGGCGCCGAAGAGGAGCCGGAGGTGCCCGCGGATGACTGACTCGGCCGGCTCCGCGCCGGGAACGAAGGGCCTCGCGCGCGGTCTGGGGAGCGGCGGCGACCCCGACGCGAACGCCGACGGCGACCGTTTCCCCGGCGGCCCGGGCGACCCCTCGGGCGGGGACGTCGACGAGGACGAGGTCGAGCCGGTCGAACTGCTCGTCCAGCTCGCAGAGGAGGGCGAGATCGACCCCTGGGACGTCGACCTCGTCGAGGCGACGGACGCCTTCCTCGACGCGCTCGACGAGACCGACCTGCGGACGTCGGGGCGGGCGCTCTTCTACGCCGCGGTGCTCCTGCGGATGAAGAGCGACGCGCTGCTCGAACCCGACGAAGAGGAGGAAGCCGAACTGGAGCCGTGGGAGGAGGCCCTCGAACGCGGCGGGAGCGGCCCGATCGCCGGCGGCGCCGACGGCGACGGCGCCCCGGGGTTCGACCCCGTCGACGCGCTCGAAGCCGAGATGGACCGCCGGCTCGACCGGAAACACGCCCGCGGGTCGCCGGAGACGCTGGACGAGCTCGTCCGCGAACTCCGCGAGGCCGAGCGGGAGTCGTGGTGGAAGCGCCGCCGCGAGTACGACACCTCCGACTCGCCGCGGGGCGCCCAGCGCGGGACCCAGACGCTCGATTACCGGTCGGCCGACGACTTCCGGGACACGAACGAGCCGACCGCGGCCGACGTGACCGACACGGCCCACACCGAGGACATCGAGACCTCGATCGCCGCGGTGCGGGAGGCCGTCGAGGTCCACTACGACAACGGCCGCGACGAGGTGCTGTTCGCCGAGATCAAAGGCGCCGCCGAGACGCCGGTGACGACGTACCTCGCGCTCCTGTTCCTCTCCCACCGGGGGCAGATCCGGCTCCAGCAGGACGACCTCTTCGGCGACCTGTGGGTGCAAAACCCCGGGGCGGAGTTCGACGACGGCGACGAAGCCACCGAAACGGAGGCCGAGACGGGCGACGCGGACGTCGACGGCGCGGACGAAAACGAAGCCGACGCCGAAGCCGAGGCGCTCGCGCCGACGACTGACGACGACTGACTCTGATCCTCGATTTCGAGTTCAGTCGACGTACTCGCCGAGCAGCGGCTCCAACGCCTCTTTCGTCGAGGCAGGGATGGCATCGTCGGGCGTGTTGACGGTGCCCGCGAGCGCCGAGTGACAGTCGCACTCGTGGTCCGCGGGGAGCGCCCGGATGGCGGCCTCGACGGTCTCTTTGATCGCGGTCTCGTTCGCGGCGGCGTTCTCAAGCACCTCCTCCAGGGAGACCTCGCTGTCTTCCTTCCAGACGTCGTAGTCGGTGACGCCCGTGATCGTCGCGTAGGCCAGTTCGGCCTCGCGGGCGAGCTTCGCCTCCGGGATCGTCGTCATCCCGATGACGTCCCAGCCCTGCGAGCGGTAGAACTCGCTCTCGGCGCGGG
This sequence comes from Halobellus sp. EA9, assembly GCF_051195055.1. Lineage (NCBI taxonomy): Archaea > Methanobacteriati > Methanobacteriota > Halobacteria > Halobacteriales > Haloferacaceae > Halobellus > Halobellus sp. EA9. The sequence continues at coordinate 158,792 of NZ_JBNTJW010000007.1, forward strand.
TCGAGAATTGAGGCCCTTCGATGCAGACGTAGGTGCCGCCGCGGACGACGTCGGCGTCGGTCGCGGAGTCGGCCGCCTCGGCGAGGACGTCGTTCAACTCCGCGCAGTAGGGCTCGGCGAACTGCTGGTGGACGACGACGTCCTCGTCGAAGAACGTCAGGTCGCGGTGCTTGGTCCGGTCGTAGATCTGGTCCGGGAGCACGAGCGTCTGCGGCGGGAGGTCCTCGCGGAGACTCCCGACGGCGTTCGAGGCGATGACGTGGGTGACGCCGAGCTTCTTCAGCGCGAAGATGTTCGCGCGGTACGGCAGCGTCGTGGGCGAGTACTCGTGGTCGACGCCGTGTCGCGGAACGAAGGCGACCTCGCGGCCGGTGTCGCCGAACTCCCCGACGGTGAGCGGCGCCGAGGGCTTCCCGAACGGCGTGTCGATGTCGACCTCGCGCGTGTTCCGCAGCGGCAGGGCGTCGTAGATGCCGCTGCCGCCGATGAATCCGATGGCCATAAACGACCGTTCGGCCGCCGACGCTAAAATCCGTGGGTCTCGGGCGTTCGGGCTCGGGCTCGCGGAGATTTATGTACCAAGACGGGACCAGCGCGGGTGTGTACTGAACACGACCCCGCGTCGGGCAGCGATTGTTCGGCCCGTCGACGTGGGGACGAGTCCGTGGGCCGACTGTCAGCCACGCACACGTGCGTCACAGCCAATCGACGAGCGGAACTCACACGACGACGCCGCTCTCCAGGACGGCGATGAGCGCCGTCAGCGTGACCACCGAGACGAGGGTGGTCGCGAAGATCGCCGTCGAGACGAACTCCGTGACGGGGACGCCCGCGACCTCTCCATCGGCGAACTCCGCGGCGAGGATAACGGCCGTCACCGCCGACGGCATCGCGGATTCGAGCACGAACGTCCGCGCGACCGCGGGTTCGGAGAAGCCGACCGCGAGCGCGATGCCGATCCCGAGCAGCGGAGCGACGAGCATCTTCAGCACGACGACGCCGCCGACTGCCGACAGCGTCGAGCCGATGTCCGTCCGCGCGAGTTGGATGCCGAGCACCAGCAGCATCACCGGAATCGAAGCGTCGCCGGCGAGCTGGATCGTCGACATCGCGGAGGAGCCGGCCGGCGGCACCACGCCGATCGCACGGGCGAGCAGCGCGGCCGCGACGGCGTAGACGAGCGGCACGCCGAACACCCGGCGGAGACCGTCCAGGCGGCTCTGGGCGTTCCCGCGCGAGGCGATGTAGACGCCGACGGTCCAGATGAGGACCGACTGGACGGTGAGGAAGATGACCGCCGTCGCCCGGCCCGTCGCGCCGAACGCGAAGTTCGAGACGGGGATGCCGTAGTTGCCGGTGTTGCCGAACGCCGCGACCAGCACGATGGCTCCCAGTGCTCGTTCGGACGCGCCGAAGACCCGGCCCGCCAGCTCGGCGACGGCGATCGCGAGGGCGTGAAACGCCAGGATGGCGACGGTGATCCGCACGAGCGTCGACTCCGCGAGCGTCGTCGTCGCCAGGCTGTGGAAGATGAGCGCCGGGACGAGCACGTAGACCAAGAGCGTGTTTATCCCGTCGGTCTCGACGTCCCGAACTCGGCCGAGCAGGTAGCCGACGCCGCCGACGGCGACGATCGGGAGGATGGCGGTCGCAAAGACGGAGACCAGAGAGACCACAACGGAGGGACAGCTAGTCGCTACTCAAGCGCTTCGATCGATGGCCGACGGCGGGACGGGCGGCGCCGGAGCCGGCAGCTGAGGCTGATTACGCCCCGGAATCGTCGACGAGCCGCCACGCCGCGCCGTCGGCGGACTCGACGTAGCCGCGGCGGTCCATCTCGGTCATCACCTCGTCCATCCGGCCGGGCTGGGCGATCTCCATCTCGATCCGGTCGACGGAGTGATATTCGGAGAGGTAGTGGCGGATGTCCTCGACCTCGAAGGTCTCGGCGTCGGCTTTCTCCATCACGCCCGAGACCAGATCGATCATATCCTCGATGAAGTTCCAGGGGTAGACGATCCAGGTCCACTCTTCCAATCGTTCGCCGACGAAGTCGGGCTCGAAGGCGCTCGTCTGGAGGAGCTGGAGCGTCGCCGTCCGCACCTCGCCGGCGGCGCGGTCGGTCACGTACTCGTAGGCGCGCTCGATCGATCCGCCGGTGTCGGCGATGTCGTCGATGATGAGGACGTCCTTGCCCTCGACGCTGCCCTCCGGCATCGGGTAGCGGACCTCGGGCTCGTCGGACTTCTGGGCGGTGCCGACGTAGTGTTCCATCTTCAGGCTCGTGAGGTCGTCGAGGCCGAGGAAGTCACAGATACACCGGCCCGCGAACCACCCGCCGCGGGCCAGCGCGACGACGACGTCCGGTTCGAAGTCCGCGGCCTTCACCTGATCTGCGACGTCGCGGCAGAGCCCGTAGATGTACTCCCAGTTAGTGATCGTGCAGTTGAACTGATCGGGCAGGTCGCCCATATAGGGTCACCGTTCGGGTAAGGGTCCGGTGGGCTCCTTAATCTGTTCGTCTCGTCCAGCAGCCGGTCAGCCAGGACTTTTCATCCGGCGCGCCCTGGAGCGGGTATGGACACCCGTCGCGCGCTCCTGGTCGACGCCTTCGCCGACGAGCCGCTCGCCGGCAACGCCGCCGGGGTCGTGCCGGCGGCCGGCGACCTCTCCGAGGAACAGATGCGGGCGATCGCCCGCGAGCTCGCCGTCAGCGAGACGGCCTTCCTCCGCCCCTCGACGACTGCCGACCGCCGGCTGCGGTACTTCTCGCCGAGCCAGGAGGTCGACCTCTGCGGCCACGCGACGATCGCCACCTACGCGCACCTCCACGAGGCCGGCGAGGTCGAGCCCGGCGAGCGGACCGTCGAGACGAACGTCGGCGTCCTCGACGTCGAGGTCGAAGCCGACGGCACCGTCTGGATGAGCCAGGATCGGCCGCGCGTCGAGCGGGTCGAGGTCGACTACGACCGCCTGGGGACGGCGCTCGGTATCGACCCCGCCGCGCTCCGGGACGTCGGCGCCGACGCGCCCGTCGCGGTCGCCTCCACCGGCCTGCCGTTCCTGATCGTGCCGGTGAACTTCCTGGAGAATCTGAGCCGGGCCGACCCCGACCCCGACGCGGTCGAGACGCTCACCGACGAACACGACGTGGCGGGCGTCTACGCGTTCACCTTCGACGCGCTGGAGGGCGATTCGACGCTCCACGCCCGGGCGTTCGCGCCCTCGCTCGGAATCCCCGAGGACCCGGTCACCGGCACCGCCGCCGGGGCCTGCGGCGCGTACCTCCGCGAGGTCGGCGCCTTCGACGACTTCCCCGACGAGATGGTCTTCGAGCAGGGTCACTTTCTCGATCGGCCTGGGCGGATCCGCGTCGAAGCGAAGACGGAAGTCAGAGTCGGCGGGCGCGGCGTGACCTCGTTCGACGGGCGGCTGGCGGTACCCGACGACGAGGACGACGGCATCATCGAAGCCTGAGAAAAAAGAGACTCAGCCGATGTACCGCAGGTCGTCGTCGGTCGGCATCCCCTGCTGTTGGTTCTGCATCTCCTGGATCTTTTCGGCGACCTCCTTCATCTCCTCGGCGCGCTCTTCGAGGGAGTCGTAGCCGACCTCGAAGCCGACGACGGTTTCGAGGACTTCGAGGACCGCCTGCGCGCTCGTGGGGTCGACGAGGTAGCCGCTGGTCTCGCCCATCAGACACGCCGCGCGGCAGTCGCGGCGCTCGCCGAGGCCCAAGAGCAGGCCGCTCACGCCGACGATGCCGCCCGCGGGCTCGCCCTCGCGGAACTCCACGGCCGCGTCTTCGAGCGCCTCGATGTCGGCGGCGTCGCTGACGGCGCCGAGGACGTCCGGCTCCTCGACGAGCTCGCCCGTGGGGACGCCGCCGAGGGCGTAGATCTCGCTCACGCCGTGGGACTCGGCGACGTCGAGGAAGGCGTCGGTGAGGTGGTAGTGGCCCGAGTGCGACTGCGCCTGGTGGTCGCCGGTCAGGACCAACAGGTCGCGGTCGGCCGTCTCGACGGCGTGGAACTCCGCGCAGGCGAGTTCGGCGACGCCGTCGTCGTCGACGGCGACCTGCGGCGGGAACTCGTCGGAGAACACGCGGGCGACGACCTCGGAGTCGAACTCCTCCAGCAGGTGCTCTGCGGCCAACTTTCCGACGTGCCCGACGCCCGGGAGCCCCTCGATCAGCACCGGATCGCGCAGATCGGGCTCTGCGACCGTCTCGACCTCGATGTCGTCCATACCCTCACTCGCGGCCGCGGCGTTTAAGAGCGCGTCGGTACTCGCCGTAGGCGTCTTCGGGGTCGAACGGGGCCGGCGCGGAGTTTTCGGTCGCCGCGCCGCAGTCGGGGCAGGTATCGGAGAGCGAATACACCGGGCGGTCGTGGGCGTCGCGCCACGCCGAACAGACCCGGATGTCGGATTTCATCCGGCTACTCGTCGTCTTCGCGCCGCTCGCGGTGGTACTCCGCGGTGCCGCCGTCGGCGACGATCGAGTCGCCGGCGCGGTCGGCCGCGGCTTCGAGTGCGTCCTCGGCGGTCTTGTAGTCGGGCGCCTGCACGCGGATCCGGTACTCCGGCGCGCCGACGTAGGTGACTTCCAGATCGATCTCCTCGGGGACGTCCTCGCCTTCTGCGGCCTGGAGCGCCTCCTTGATTCGGTCGACGCCGTCGCCGGTCGGACACCGGAGGTCGACGTAGCCCGTGACGTTCACGTAGGGGACCGAGACGTTCTGGCGGGCGGTCTCGACGATCGCCTCGATCTCCTCGTCGTCGAGGTCGACGTCTTCGAGCGCGTCCGCGCCGTGGATCGCCGCCGACTCGAAGGCGTCGTAGAGGGACTCGAAATCGACGAGCAGCGCGTTCGCGATGGCGCCGTAGCGCTCGTCGGTGACGTCGTCGCCGAAGGCGATCTCCATCCAGTTGTCGGCCTTCTGCTCGTTCTTCCAGTCCTGGATCTTCTCCTTGCGCTGGTGCTCGTTTACGTCCTTGATCGAGAGGTCGATCTGCTGGGAGCCCTCGTCGACCTCGAGCACCTTCGCGACGACCGTCTGTCCCTCGCGGACGTGGTCGCGGACGTTCTTGATCCAGCCGCTCGCGACCTCGCTGATGTGACAGAGGCCGCGCTTGTCCTCGTACTCGTCGAGGTCGACGAAGACCCCGAAATCCGTGATCTCGTCGACCTCGCCGACGACGAGGTCACCCGATTCGGGCCATCCGCTGTACTTCATATATGAGAGCCTCCGAAGGGAGCCTTATGCCTCGGCCTCGGCGTCGGCCGAGCGGCGCTCGACCGTCTCGACGACCTCGCCGTGGATGTCGGCGTCGCCGCCGGTCGGCGTCGCCAGCGTCGTCCCGCAGACGGCGCAGTTGACGGTCGTCGAGGCCTTGCCGAAGACGACCTGTTCGTTGTCGCAGTCCGGACACTGCACGCGGTAGAAGTTCCCTGCCATCGTTACTCCTGGAACGTGAGTCGGCCCGCGCGCCAGCCCTCGCGCATATGGGCCTTGCCGCAGTCCGAGCAGATGTACTTCAGGTGGGTCTTCTTCGTCGGCTTGTCGCCACCGGGCACCTTCGAGAACTTCCCGGCGTTCCCGATGACCGCCTTGCCGCGGCGGGTCTGCCGCGCGTTCCACTTCATTCCGGTCGAGCGGCCCGTCCGGACCTTCTCGACCTCGTGCTCGTGGTGCCCGTCGCAGTTCGGGCAGTACGTGTTGAATCGGCGTGGCATCTCCATAGATATCGACCTTGTGCGCGTTTCGACATCGTCGGTTAAAACCCGTTTGGTTCGGAGGCGGGACCGCGAGCGGCCGTCCGGCGGCAGGGCGACGACGGCTGCCCAGCCGCGCCGAGCCGTCTCCGAAGCGATTAAGCCCCGACTGAGCCAACGGCGTGGTATGAAGAAGGTCATCATTCGCGGCGACCCGGACATCAACCGCGGCGCGACCATCGAGGTCGACGGCGAGGAGGTCGTCTGCTTCTCGATCGACCGCCAGGGCGACTACCACGGTCCGGACCGCCCGCAGCTGTGGTGTACCGTCGGTACCGAAGACGAACGGGAGACCTTCGAGAAGCGGGAGTTCGTCCCGCACTTTCTGGACGTCGTCGCGGTCGACGCCGAGGCGGTCGACGTCATCTCGAAGCGCGGCGCGTAGTTCACGGATCCGGGTGCTCCGTCCCCGGGTTTTATGTAATTTCTTCGACTATTACGGCCGATGAGCGAGCCGACAGAACAGAATCGCGAACCGCTACTGATCGAAAGGATCGCGCGCTGGCTCGGCTTCGAGCGTCTCTCCGAGTGGCTTCCGGGCGACATCTATCCCCCGTACCTCTACGTCGTGTTCTTCGTGCTCTTCGACGCCGGGGTGTTGAACGTCTACAAGCACCTCACCGGCGGGACCCACGCGCTCCTCGTCTCGCCCTCGTGGATCTCGATCCCGCTCGGGCTCCTCCTGGGCGTGTTCGGAATTCGGTATATGTCCGAACAGTACAGACGGACGGTGCGAGATCTGCGGATCGACGATCGCCTCGGTGCGGAGCACCGGGCGGCGTTCGAAGAGACCGTCCCGATCCGGGTGGAACTCGCCGTGTTCGGAATCGCCGTGGGGCTCTACTTCGCGAACTTCCTCGCGACGGGGTTCGGTACGATCGCGGCCTACGAGGGCGTGGTCGTCGCGATCGCCTCCTATCTGTTCCTGCAACCGTTCGTCTACCTGCCGATCGTCGTCGAGTTCGGCCTCGTATACTTCAGCGTCCACGTGCTGTTGCCGCGACGAATCGAGACCGCTGGCCTCGGCCTGTTCTTCTACGACCCGCGGAATATGGGCGGATTCGGATCGGTCGGCGAGCTCCTGAAGCGGTCGTATTACCTCTTTACGGCGGGACTGCTCCTCTACTTCTTCAGCAAGTACGGCCCGTGGCTCCTCTCGCAGATCGGACCCGTTCCGTATCCGGAGCCGGGGGTTTCCACGGCGGTCTTCTTCTCGGTCGCGTGGCTCGTCGGGTGTCTCTCGATCGCCTACTCGATGCTGTCGCTCCACCGGATAATGTCCGAGGAAAAGGAGACGAAGATCCGCGAACTGGAAGACGAGATGCGGGACATCATCGAGAACCCCTACGACATCAACGCGTCGTCGGTCACCGACGAATCCGAGCTGGAAGACGTCACACGGCGCCTAGAGCAAGTACGGAGTACGCGGGTCTATCCCGCGACGTTCACGATGTGGTCCCAGATCGGGATCAGCGTGCTCCTCCCGCAGGTGCTCCAGGTGGCACTTCGAGCGACGATGTGACTGCGACCCTCGGCAACGCGGCGTGGTCGACGCCGTAGATCGTCACGTCGCCCGAGCGGTGGACCACCTCGAACGCCGCCCCCGAGAACGATACCGACCCGTAGCGGGCGCGTTCATTGGGGCTCACCCAGATGTACTGCACCTCGTACTCGCGGAGTAACTCCGCGCGGACCGTCGCGTTCCCCGTGTAGATCGCGTCGACGTCGCGGACGCGCTCCCGGTAGGCTTCTCTCCCGCGGTACCCCACCTCGTGTTGCCACCCGGCGACGGTCGGCACGCCGGTCAGGCTCGACGCGGGGTTCGCGTGCCAGGAGTACATCACGCGCTCGCGCTGGTCCGATCCCCCGGGGTAGTACCGCGTCCCCGGGGCCTCGAGGATCGTCGGCTGGCCCTCCAGGTCGTCGACCCACGCGATCGCCCGGTCGTAGCCGGGGTGCTGGGTCTCCACGAACTGCGTCGCGTCCAGCGTCGCGCCGCCGGCGGGGGCGGACTGAAAGTGCGCGCCGACCGCGATGACGCCGTAGACGCTCGTCGAGGCGACGAGCAGGACCGCGAGGCCGACCGCACCGACGCGCCGCCAGGGGAAGTCGGGGGCGCGCCGGAGCCGCGAGTCGTGGTCGGGGTCGGCGTCACTCCCCGCGGCCCGTTCGCGGTCGAAGGTGCCCAGGACGAGCCCGGGGAAGGCGACGCCCATCGCCGTGCCCCAGAAGACCCACACCTGCATATACGTCTTGAACACGGTGTTCATCCGGCCCGGTCCGGCCTGTTCCTTCACGTAGACCAGTTCGACGAGCGTGACGAGTCCCGCGCCGGCGACGACGAGGACGGCCTCGTAGCCCAGCGACCGCGACGCGCGCAGGCCGACCCACGCGAGCACGAGGATCGGCACCGACACGGCGAGCGCCGCGAAGCCGATCCGGTGGCCGATGTACGCGGCCCAACCGACCGCGAGGACGAGCGCCCAGGCGCACTCGATGCGCACCCGCGCGAGGAGGTACGCGGCGAAGCCGACGACGAACGCGCCGTGGACGATGAGGAGGCCGCCGAAGCCGCTCCGCATCGCTGGGCCGAGGAACTCGATCGAGCGGCCGCCCGCGCCGGTCGCGGCGCCGAGCAGGAACGGCGACGCCAGCACGGCGGCGACGAGGGCCGCGACGGCCGCCGCCAGCGTCGCCGCGCCGACGCGGCGGAGTTCGGCGCGGAGCCGCGCGGGAGCCGAGGCGTCCGCAGCGACGTCCGCGTCGGTGTCGAGCCGACGCGCGAGCGCCGCCGGAAGCAACGTCGTCGGGGCGGCGGGCGCGAAGACCGCCGCGAGCCACCCGAGCGCGAGGACGCTCGGGAAGCTCCAGGTGTTCTGGACGGCCTGCCAGGCCGCGATCGGCGGGAGCACGGCGAACAGGAGCGCGCGCCGCCGCAGCAGCGCCGACTCTGGCGCCCGGTAGTACGAGTAGCCGACGGCCGCGGCCAGGAGCAGCGTCGGCGTGCCGATCATGTGCGCGTGGAGGTCGCCGTTCAGCCACGCGAACAGGGGGAACTCGTTGATCGTCCCCGGGATGATCCGCGAGGCGCTCCAGTACGAGAAGGAGTCGGCGCCGGCGAGGATCCGATCGACGGTGTACTGGCTCTGTGCCGCGACCAGTTCGGCGGCCGAGCGCCGGAGCGGTTCGGGGAGCGCGAGCAGGGCGAACCGACCCGCGGTGGCGAGGTTGCTCGCGACGCCGACGAAGAAGACCGCACACGCGCCCGCGATCCGGCGCGCGCGGTGCGGGGAGAGGCCGGACAGCGACGGCAGCCGATCGGCGCCGACAGCGCCCGCGAGCTCGAAGGCGGCCGAGAGAAGCGCCGCGTAGAAGCCCGCGAGCGCGAGGTTGTAGGCGAACCTCGGCGGCATCGCGGCGAGCCACCCCAGAAGCGTCGCCGTCAGGTGGCCGCCGTAGTAGTACTTCACCGGCTCGTTCGCGAACCAGAAGTCCTCCGGCGGGAGGACGGGCGAGCGCCGGAGCGTCTTCAGGAGGCCGAAGTCGAGGAACTTCTCGCCGCCGACGGGGTAGACCGCCGGATCGAACGACCGGATCGCGACCACGAGGAGGAAGCCGACGAGGAAAACGAGCGCCGCGTCGGTGACGGCGTCGCGGTCAACGTCGACGGCCGGGCGGACCTCGCGCTCGCGGAGGGCGCCGAGATCGAGCCCCGCGAGCGCGCTCGCGACGAGGAGCGCGAGGACGCCCGATGCGAGCGCGAGCGGCCCCCACGCGAGGTGGCCAACCCAGTACGCGGGGACGCTGAGGACGACGAGCGCGATCGGAATCGCCAGCCCGGCGCCCCGGCCGCGCGCGTCGGGGAGCAGCCGCGCCGCGAGGGGGAGGCCGAGGGCGAAGAGGGCGGCATAGAGGACGAGCCAGCGGGCGACGAGGGCGTACTCCATTCTCCGTATCCCACGGGGGCGGGCCCGGAACATACGCTTTGTGATGGCCGGCGAATCGCGGATCGGTCGAGGGGCGCCGGACGGGGGCGGGACGGTAGCGGTTCGTTTTTCACACAGAAGCCGATACCTGTGGGTGATGACTCGCGCCGTCGGGATCGTCGTCCCCGCTTACCGCCCGGATCCCGAGCGTCTCAGCGGCTACCTCGGCGCCCTCGTCGATCGGCTCGACCCCGCGGTCGTCCGCGTCGAACTCGACGCGCCGCGGCCGGACATCCGCGATCGGCTCGCGCCCCTCCCCGATCGCGTCGAGGTCGCGACCGCCGACCGCCGGCGCGGCAAGGGCACCGCGATCACCGCGGGCTTCGAGGCGCTCGCCGACGACGTCGACACGCTCGCGTTCGCCGACGCCGACGGGAGCACGCCCGCGCCCTCCTTCGCCGATGTCGTCGACGCCGTCGCCGACGGGAAGGCCGACCTCGCGGTCGGTTCGCGCCGCCATCCCGACGCCGACGTCGCCGCCCACCAGACGTTCGCCCGGCGGCGCCTGGGCGACGGCTTCGCGTGGCTCGCGCGTCGGATGCTCGACGAGCCGCTCTACGACTACCAGTGCGGCGCGAAGGCGATCAGCGCCGACGCGTGGCGCGACGTCCGCAGGCACCTCTACGAGCCCGGCTTCGCCTGGGACATCGAACTCGTCTCCGTCGCGGGCGCGCTGGGGCACCGCGTCGTCGAGGTGCCCGTCCGCTGGGAGGACCGCCCCGGCTCGACGGTCTCGACGGTCGGGACGACGTTCCGCCTGGCCCGCGCGCTCGTGACCGCCAGGCACCGCGCCCGGCTGCTCGGCGACGACCGCCTCCACGAACTCCTGGACTCCCAGCGCGACGAACAGTCGCTGATCGAACGCCTCGCCGTCGCCGACGCCGAGGTCCGCGAGGCAGACTGAATGCTCCGGGATTCGGCCGACGCCCTGCTCTCGGGCGTCCGCTTCGGGAAGTTCGTCTCGGTCGGCGCGGTCGGCGCCGTCTTCGATATGGCGACGACGACGGCGCTCATCGTCAGCTTCGGCGTGCTCGGCGAGTACGCGAAGCTCGTCGGCGCGGAGGTCGCGATCGTCGTGATGTTCGCGATCAACGAGCGCTGGACGTTCTCCGAACTCGGGAAGTCGGGCGCGGTCCCGACGTTGAGCCGGTTCGTCCGCTCGAACATCGTCCGGAGCGGGGGCCTCGCCGTCCAGTTCCTGATCGTCCGCGCGCTCCGACAGCTCTCGGTCACGGTTCCGGTGTTCGGCTTCGACCTGTGGCAGCTGATCCCGATCCCGATCGCGATCGGCGCCTCGGTCGTGTTGAACTACGTCGCCGAGAGCCTGCTCACCTGGCGTGTGACCCGGTCGTGAGCGGGATCTACTGCGAGGGAAATTGCCACACTGCGAGCGAAACACAACCCTTAACCGTAGCCCACGGCTTCGTTTCGGTAGCGGGATGGGATAGCCAGGAGATTCCGCCGGGCTCATAACCCGGAGATCGGTAGTTCAAATCTACCTCCCGCTACTGTTTTGCCGAACTCACTCTACGAGGCGCTCCGTCGCCGAGTACCACGTTCGTTCGGCACGGTAGCGTCGGGAGATTTGGACGAGAGAATCGAGCGTAGCGAGATTCGCGTGGTTCAAATCTACCTCCCGCTACTGTCTTGCCGAACTCAATTTGCGAGACGCTCCGTCAAGCAGCCGTCAGAAGTCGATCCGGCCGCCGGACGAGAGGTCACGTTCCTCTGAGAGTCCCGGTTCCGCGGCGTCCCAGTCGTCGTCGGTGAGGTAGACGTCGCCGTTCTCGACGGTGACCTCGAAGGTGTCGAGGACGGCGCCCTCGCAGGGGCCGAAGTCGCAGTGGCCGTCGGCCTTCTGGAAGGTCGCGCCGTGCTTACCGCAGACGAGCTCGCCGTTCCGGACGGTCGCGCCCGAGCCCTTGTCGAGGCGGACGTCCCGCCAGTGCGGGCAGTAGTTCGTGTAGGCGACGACCGTCCCGTCGGCGAGTCGGGTGAGGATCCCCTCGGTCGACTCGAAGCCTCGCTTCGCGGTGAACACGAGCGTCTCGTCGGCCGCGACGTCCTCGGCGGCGGCGATCCGGCGGTCCGCGTCCATACCTCCGCTCGGGAGCAGCGCGATTCAAGTGTGACGATTCGGCGCGGAGAGAGGGGAAGTCAGTCGGCCGGACCGGACTCCGCGCCGTCTCCGATCCGCTCGCCGCCGTAGTGTTCGCGTTCGATGCGGGCGTCGTAGACGCGCTGGAACAGCGTCGTGACGGGGCCGCCGCCGACGTCGATGCCGTCGACGGTCTCGACGGGGCGGACTTCCCAGGTCGTGTTCGTCACGAAGGCCTCCTCGGCGTCGCGGAGGTCCTCGGGGGTGAAGGAGCCCTCGTTGACCGGGATGCCCTCCTGGCCGGCGACGTCGAGGACCTCCGCACGGGTGATTCCCGGGAGGACGGGCCCGTCGAGGCTCGGCGTGCAGAGCGCGTCGCCGTCGACGAAGAAGAGGTTGCTCGTCGCGCCCTCCGCGAGGTGGCCCTCGGCGTCGAGCATCACGGCCTCGTCCGCGTCGGAAACGCGGAGCTCCAGGCGCGCGAGGACGCCGTTCAGGTAGTTGTGGGTCTTCGCCCGCGAGGGGATCGCCGCGTCGGGCACGCGGCGGGTCTTCACCGTCTGGAGCGTCGCGGGCCCGTCCCAGATCGGCTCGGCGTCGACGCCGCCGCGGGGGAGCGGTTTCGCCTGGACGACGACCGTCGGGTCGACGTCGGACGAGGGGGTGAGCTTCCCCGGCTGGACGCCGCGGGTGACAGAGAGCTTGACGTACGCGTCTTCGAGGTCGTTGGCGCGGAGCGTCTCGTCGATTCGGCGCTTCAGGTCCGCCGAATCGAGGCCGTGGTCGAGTTCGATCGCCGCCGCCGATCGGGCGAGGCGCTCGGCGTGGGCGTCCCAGCGGAACACCTCGCCGCCGTAGGCCCGGAGCGTCTCGAAGACCGCGTCGCCGTACATAAAGCCGCGGTCGCGGACGCTCACGGTGGCCTCGTCGGCGGGGACGAGGTCGCCGTCGACGTGGTAGCGCAGGTCAGCCATTCGAGCCGCGATCGGGGGAGGCGCTACGACTGCTCACGGGCGCGCTCGATCCAGGTGGTGACGCGCGTCTCCGAGAGGTCGGTGTTCGCCGTGATCTCGTCGACGTCGGCGTCGGCGAGGTCCGCGACCGTCTCGATGCCGACGCTCGCGAGGCGCTCGGCGTACGCCGGGCCGATCCCCTTGAGCGTCTCGACGGGGCCGGACTCGGGTCCGTCCTCGTCCGCCGACTCCTCGCTCTCGTCTTCTTCGGGCGCCTCCGGATCGGCGACGGTCTCGGCGGGCTCCTTGCCGGTCTCCTCGTCGACGAGGGTCTCGGTCGACGCCGACGCGTCCGTCTCGGCCGCCGCGGCGTCGTCTTCGGTCTCTACGTCCGCGACGTCGGGGTCGGTCTCGACGGCTTCCTCGCCCTCGCCCGCCGTCTCGACGGCCTCGCCCGGCTCGCGGCCCTCGGCCTCGTCGACGAGGGTCTCGGTCGACGCCGACGCGTCCGTCTCGGCCGCGGCGCCTTTGACCGCCGACTCCGTCGAGGGGTCGGCCTCCGAGCGGTCGGGCTCGGCGTCGGGATCGTGTTCGACGGAGACGGTCCCCTCCGAGCGCGACGAGCCGGAGTCGGAGCCGCCACCCGACGCGCCCGACCGGTCACCGCCACCGATCAGCGAACGCAACGACGACAGGATCGTATCGAAGATACTCATCGCGTCGTGGATATGTCCGTCGACTATTTAAAAGCCGTTGGGAAATCGGGGCTCGCGGGCCGATGGGGCGGCCGATCCGCGGTTCAGTCGTCGGACTCGCCGCCGTCCTCGGCGTCGGCCGCCGCTTCGGCGGCCTCCTGGAGTTGGCTCCGCAGTTGCGGCATCGTGCCGGTGAGGTCGCCGACGAGCGCCTCGGCCTCGTCGATCGAGGCGAGCAGTTCCTCGATGGCTTCGATCTCTGCCTCCAGGGAGTCGGGGTCGTCGAAGGCCTCGGCGCGCTGGCCGACGATGAACGTCTTCTTCGCCTGTCGGAGGTGCTCCTCGGCGTCGCCGACGTCCAGCGCCGACTTGAGCGCGTTGAGGACGCCGAGGACGTTGTCCGCCTCGGCGTTCCAGACGTCCTCGGAGTCGGGAAGGCTCGCCCGTGCGTCGGCGAGGTGGCCCTCGACCTCCTCGCGCATCTCGGCGGCGGCCTCGCCGAACAGGTCGTCGTCCGCGAGCGTGCTCTGACTACTCATACCAGGTGATTCGACGCCGGAGGGGTTAAAAACACGCCCGAAAGTGAAAGTGAAATCCGCCAGTGTCGGGAGCGCGGCGCCAGCGTCCCCGTCCGCCGATTCCCGCCGTCGGTCACTCCTCGACCGCGACGAGTCGCATCAGCGGGTAGTCGCCCTCCATCTCCATCTTCGCCCGCGCGGTGACGCCCTCGTACTCGATCCGCATCTCGACGTCGAGGAAGCGCCCGGTGAGTTCGGTGTACTCGGCCGACTGGGACTCCAGTTCGGCCGCGATGCGGTCGGTCCGCACCGTCACGTCGACGTCGACGCAGTGCGGTTGGTTCTCGATCGCCTCCTCCATCGCGCGGCCCAGGCTCTCGGCGCTGTCGGGGCTGACGGGCGTCCCGGCGAACTGGTGGTAGAGCGAGCCGAACTTGATCCCGGCCTCGAAGCTCGCGCGCTCCGTGTCTGTCGGCATAGTCGACGCTCGGCCGCGGGGGCAAAGGACGTTACTGTCGCCGTCGAGCGACGACCGCGCCGGGCGTGCCGGGCGCGCCGCGAAGGTGTTAGACGGCTGTCACCGGCGCGAATCGGACGTTTCTTGGCCTCCCTGTGCGGATAGGCGAGCGAATGGACGAACCGGTGCTCCTGACGGGAGCGAACGGACGGGTCGGCAAGGCGATCCTCCGGCACCTCGGCGAGCGGTTCGAGTGGCGGCTGCTCGACCGCGCCCCGCTGTCGGCCGCACGGCGGCCCGAGGGGATCGACGAGGGCGACGTCTACGTCGCGGACGTCACCGACCGCGAGGCCGTCCGGGAGGCGATCGCCGGATGCGAGGCCGTGATCCACCTGGCGGGCGACCCGCGTCCGGAGGCCCCCTGGGACAGCGTCCTCCAGAACAACATCGACGGCACCCAGGCGATGTTCGAGGCGGCGGTCGAAGCCGGCGTCGAGAAGTTCGCCTTCGCCTCCTCGAACCACGCGGTCGGCGCCTACGAGACCGAGCCGAGAACGCCGGAGATGTACCGCCCCGAGGACGACTACCGGCTCGACGGGACTGAACTCCCGCGGCCGAGCAACCTCTACGGCGTGAGCAAGGCCACGGGCGAGGTGCTGGGCCGGTACTACCACGACCACCACGACCTCTCGGTCGTGAACGTCCGTATCGGAAACCTCACCGAGGGACACCCGCCGATCGACTACGAGCGCGGGCAGGCGATGTGGCTCTCCTACCGCGACTGCGCGCGCCTCTTCGAGCGCTGTGTTCTCGCGGACTACGACTACGAGATCGTCTACGGGATTTCGGACAACGACAGGAAGTACTACTCGATCGACCGCGCGCGAGAGGTGCTGGGCTACGATCCCCAGGACAACTCCGCGGAGTGGAACGGCAAGGAGCACGTCGACGGCGAGCGCTGAGGCGGCGCGTCGCCGATCGGCGTCCGTTCCCTACGATCCGCTCCACGCGTCGTGGGCGCGAATCTCCTCGCGGACCGCCTCGCAGTCCGCCTCGGAGCGCATCTCGAAGGCGTCGACGACCTGCGAGCGCGTCTGGCGGTCGACGACGCTCGTGCCGTCTGCGGTCTCGATGCGGAACGTCGGCGTGGACGAGCCGAGCAGGTCTGATCCCGACGAGTCGTCGACGACGGTCGGGAGCACGCCGTGGCTCGCGAGCACGCGGACGAGTTCGTCTCGGCCCTCTTCGAGCGCGTCTTTGATATCGTCTTGGATGACCATAGCCACGCGTCGGTAGGGGCCGGGACTCGTATCAGTGTTTTGTCCGGTCAGTGGCTCGGCTCCGGGGGTTCGTCAGTCGAACAGCCCCGAGACGTCGCGCTCGCGGCTCCGACGCCGCTCGACGTGGGCCCGCAGTCGGTCGTAGACGACGGCCCGGCGCTCCCGGTCGGCGGCGAACTCGAACAGCATCCCGGGGAAGCCGCGCGAGCGGTCCGAAGCGAGCGTCGAATCCGAGTCCCCGTCCAGTTCCGCGCGGGCGTACCGGACCGCGTCGTCGACGACCGATTCGTCGAACGCGTCGTACTCCTCGGCGAGGAGCGCTGCGGCGCTGGCCACCTCCGCGAAGGAGAGCACCCGCGGCGTCAGTTCCGCGCCCTCGTGTCGCAGCGGGAGCGGGCGGCGACGTTCGGCGAACTCCGGGTCGGCGGCGAGCCGGCGGAGGCGTCCTCGGACGTCGCCGACGTTCATATCCCGGTAGTCGTCGTCGAGGTCGGAGAGGTACTCGGCCGCGCTCGCGGCGAGCCCCTGCGCGCCGCTCCAGTTGCGTCCGCGGGCGTGGTGGACCGCCGCGGCGTACTGGATGAGTCCGTGGAGGAGCCGCTCGTCGGCCGTGCCGGAATCGAGTCCCAGCCACGGCTCCTCCCAGGCCTCGTGCGCCGCGCGGTAGTCGCCGGCGTTGAACACCGCGACGCCGACCCGCAGGGACTCCTGCACGCTCGGGCGTCGGCCGCGCGGGAGTAAATACTCGGCGCTCGGGGCTTCGGGAATGTCATCCGGTGACGGACTTATCCGCGTCCAGTGCCTCTGGTACGATGAATAGCGTATGATCAGACAGCCCGCCTCCACGGTCCGACGATGACCCGCTCGCGCGTGACCTGCCTCGACTGCGGCGCGGAGTTCGTCCGCCCGAACGGCTACGCGGGGAACTACTGCCCCGACTGCCACGAGTCGTGGACCGACGAACACGACGCCGATCCGGAGCCGCGACGCCTCGGCGGTCGGACGACCCCCTCGGTGCGGCACCTCGACGACGACGAGGCCGACGCGCCCCCGCGGTACGACGAGCGCGAGGAGTAGCCGGCGCCGTCGACGCGCGATCTTTTCACGTGTAGAGACTGAGAACAGAGTCCTCGCTACGCTCGTCGCGTGGCGCCGGTGAAATGTAGCGTCCTGACGGAGTCCACGCGAGCAAACGCGAGCGTGGGCACGTCAGGTCGCGAACGAAGTGAGCGTCCTGACGGAGATTTGAACTCACTCGCATCGCGAAGCGATGCTCGCTGCTCAAATCTCCGGGAGTCGCATAAACCGGCGCAGGCGACTCGCTACGCTCGTCGCGTGGCGCCGGTAAAATGTAGCGTCCTGACGGAGTCCACGCGAGCAAACGCGAGCGTGGGCACGTCAGGTCGCGAACGAAGTGAGCGTCCTGACGGAGATTTGAACTCCGGTCCCTGGCTCCGCAAGCCAAGAGGATAGTCCACTACCCTATCAGGACTCATCTCTCCGTACTCCGCTTTGACTTATGAGGGTTACGATGCGAGAGCCCCGCGGTACGGCGACGCACGGAACCGGGAGAGGGACAAGGGCGCGTTTGATTCTCCGGTACGGCTTTTGGGGTGACTGTCCAAGCGGAGGTATGCGCCGCCGAACGGTCCTCGAAGGCGCCGCCGCGTCCCTCCCGCTGTTGGCCGGCTGTACCGGCAGCGCGAACGACGGTTCCGAGCCGACGACCGACGAGTCAGCGACCGCGACCGACGAACCCAGCCGAACGGCGGACGACGCCGACCTCGTCAGCGGGACGCTCGTCCCGCGCGAGGAGTGCCCGACGGCCGGCGACGCGACCGTCGAACTCGGCGACGGTTCGGCCACGGTCCGCGGGTGCGTCGTCGGACGGGACGCCTGTTACGTCCCGCAGTTGCAAGAGGTGACACTCGATTCTCAGACGGGGGTGGCGACCGTCGTCGTCGCCGCGGTCGACGAGAGCGACGAGCGGGAGTCGTGCGCGCAAGTCATCGTCGACCTGGGCTACGAGGTCCGAGTCGACGCCGGCGACGCGACGCTGACCGGGGTCGAAGTCGTCCACGACGACAAAGACGGCCGCCGAGTCGTCGCGGACGTGACGCGATAGACGAGCGAAGGTTCATAGGCGAAGGCGGGGCCACAGCCGATATGCATTTGTCGAGCCACGCGCCGGAGATCGCCGGACTGCGGCGTGACCGCGGCCGCGACAGCGACGGCGGGACCGCCGACAAGACAACGCTTAAGCGGCGGCCTACCTTGGCTGTGGATATGCCTGTGGTCGTATTCGCTCGACCCGCGGGGCTCCCGATCGGACCCGCGGGTCGCCGGGGGGGTGTCGCGTAGATGGGTGCCATCGAGGAGGTGTACGAGGACCTCGACACCGACGTCGACTTCGAGGAGTTCGAGGCCGCCGTCGAGGACAAGGTCGAACAGATGGGCGGCCTCGCCGACGAGGAGACCGCGGCGATGCTCATCGCCCACGAGCTCCGCGACGAGGAGGTCGAGGGCGTCGCCGACGTCGCGCCCGGGATGGACGACGTGAAGTTCCTCGCGAAGGTGATGCGGATCGGCGAGCTGCGGACCTTCGAGCGCGACGGCGACGACGAAGACGGCAAGGTCGTCAACGTCGAGGTCGCCGACGAATCCGGCCGCATCCGGATCGCGATGTGGGACGATATGGCCGAGGACGCCGTCGAGAGCCTCGAAGAGGGGGAGACCCTCCGCGTGGCCGGCCGGCCCAAGGAGGGCTACAACGGCGTCGAGGTCGACGTCGACAAGGTCGAGCCCGCTCCGGACGCCGAGGTCGACGTCGACACCCAGGACACCTACCGCGTCGAGGACCTCGCGCTCGGGCTCTCGGACGTGAACCTCAAGGGCCGCGTCCTCAGCACCGACAGCGTGCGGACGTTCGACCGCGACGACGGCTCGGAGGGCCGGGTCTCGAACCTCACGCTCGGCGATCCGACGGGGCGGATCAGAGTGACCCTCTGGGACGAGAAGGCCGACCTGGCGACGGAGTTCGGGCCGGGCGAGTCCGTCGAGGTCGTCGACGGCTACGTCCGCGAGCGCGACGGGACGCTCGAACTCCACGTCGGGAACCGCGGCGCGGTCGAGGCCCTCGACGAGGAGATCGAGTACGTCCCCGACACGACCGACGTCGCCGACCTGGAGATGGGCGAGACCGTCGACATCGCCGGCGGCGTGATCGAGACCGATCCCAAGCGGACGTTCGACCGCGACGACGGCTCGGAGGGCCAGGTGCGGAACGTCCGCATCAAGGACGAGACCGGCGACATCCGCGTCGCCCTGTGGGGCGACAAGGCGGACCTCGACATCGACCTCGCGGACTACGTCGTCTTCACCGACGTCGAGATCCAGGACGGCTGGCAGGACGACCTCGAAGCCTCGGCGGGCTGGCAGTCCGCGGTCAGCGTGATGGACGACGCGCCCGAGGACGCCACCGACACCGAGACCGAGTCCGCGCAGTCGACCGGGTTGGGCGCGTTCGGCGACGGATCCGGCTCCGACGCCGGGAGCGAGGCGGCCTCAGCGACCGCCTCGTCGGGGGCGCCCGACGCCGGCGGGAGCGCGAGCGGCGGCAACGCCGCGGCCGTGGCCGAGCGCCCCGACGACGCCGACGACGGCGCGAACGAGACCGAGACCTTCACCGGCACGGTCGTCCAGGCGGGGAGCCCGGTCGTCCTCGACGACGGCACCGAGACCCGGAGCGTCGAGACCGACGAGTCGCTCCGTCTGGGCGAGGAAGTGACCGTCACCGGGCCCGTCGACGGCGGGACGATCGCGGCGACGGAGATCGAGCGGCCGAACTGAACCCGCGGTCGTCAGTCACCGGTCCTCGGTCCTCGGTCCTCCGTTCCGCCCCCGACCCCGAGAGGGGACTCGTGAATCGGCTCGGAGCCGGCGCCGAGCGGCGGCGCTCGCACCGAGCCACCGGCCGCCACAGTACGGCTACGGAAAGGATTATACGCCGGTCGAACAGGATATAGTGGTAATGAGTGTCGAGTTGCCGTTCGCCCCCGTGGACGCCATCATCCGACGGAGAGCCGGCGACCTCCGGGTCAGCTCGGGGGCCGCAGAGGAACTCGCTCGCCGCGTCCAGGAGCACGGGGCGGAGCTCGCCGTCGACGCGGCCGAGCGAGCGGGGAGCGACGGCCGCAAGACGCTGATGGCCGAGGACTTCGGGGTCCAGCAGGTCGTCAGCCGACGCGAACTCGAACTCCCGATCGCGCCGGTCGACCGCATCGCCCGGCTGAAGATCGACGACCGCTACCGCGTCGCGATGGACGCCCGGATCGCCCTGGCGGACATCCTCGAAGACTACGCCGACAACGTCGCGAGCGCGGCCGCGACGCTGGCGCGGCACGCGGACCGCCGGACCGTACAGGCCGAAGACATCGAGACGTACTTCGCGCTCTTCGAGTAGCGATGCAGTTCGGCTACAGCGAGACCTGTCTCGCACACGATACCGGCGAGCGCCACCCCGAGACGGCCGACCGGCTCCGGGCCATCCGGCGGGCGCTCGCGAAGCGCCACGGCGTCTCCTACGTCGAGGCCGACCCCGCCGACGCGGCCGCCGTGACGGCCGTCCACGACGACGACTACGTCGAAGAGATCCGGGAGTTCTGCGAGGACGGCGGCGGCAACTGGGACCCCGACACGGTCGCCTCCGAGGCCACCTGGGACGCCGCGCTCACCTCCGCGGGGCTGGCCCAGTGGGCCGCCGAGGCGGCCGTCGACGGCGCCGACGGTCGCGACACGCCCTTCTCGATCGGCCGGCCGCCCGGCCACCACGCCGTCGAGGACGACGCGATGGGCTTTTGCTTCATCAACAACGCCGCCGTCGCCGCCCAAGCCCTCTTGGACGATTCCACTACTGACGTCGAGCGCGCGGTCGTCTTCGACTGGGACGTCCACCACGGCAACGGCACCCAGGACATCTTCTACGACCAGGGCGACGTCCTCTACGCGTCGATCCACGAGGAGGGGCTCTACCCCGGCACCGGCGAGGTGGCCGAGACCGGCGACGGCGACGGGGAGGGGACGACGCTGAACGTCCCGCTCTCTGCGGGGGCCGGCGACGAGGACTACCTGCTCGCCGTCGAGGAACTGCTCCGTCCGGTCACAGAGCGGTACGACCCGGACCTCTTCATCGTCAGCGCGGGCTTCGACGCCCACCGCCACGACCCCATCTCGCGGATGCGCGTCTCGACAGAGGGCTACGCCCTCCTCACGGATCGGATCCGCTCGCTCGCCGACGACGTCGGCGCCGCGCTCGCGTTCGTCCTGGAGGGCGGCTACGGCCTCGACACGCTCTCGGAGGGCGTCGCGATCGTCCACGAGACCTTCGACGGCCGCGAGGCGATGGATCCCGACGGCGAGCCCGACGAGAAGACCCGTCGGCTCGTCGAGGACGTCCGCGAGGCCCACGACCTCGACGGGTGAGCCACCCGCCTACGGCCGCGGCGCGAAGTACCGGGCCAGTTCGGTCCCGAACTCCGCCGCCAGCGACGCCACCTCGTCGCCGGCGAGCACCTCGTAGTCGTTCTCCAGTTCGGTCTCGACCTGGGCGCCCAGGCCCACGGAGAACAGTTCCTCGGACTTCAGGAACGCGACCGCGTCGGTGAAGTCGCGCTCGCGCTCGACCACGTAGCGGTCGCCGTCGATGAACGGGCCGTAGGGGTCGACCCGCTCGCCCGATCGGTCGGCGTAGGCGTCCGCGAAGCCCTCGGCGTGCCGGCGGACGCGGACGGGCGGCCCCTCGTGGCGCTCGACGGTCGGGAGCGTCCGGTGGGCGAGTTCGACGAACAGCGCCGCCCGGTCGTCGGCGAGGGCGGTCGCGCGGAGCGGGTCGAACCCCCGCCGGTCGAGCGCGTCCCGAATCCCCGACAGCGACTTTTCGAGCTGGGGGTACAGCTGATCGTCGACGACGTCCGGGGCGTCGAAGACGACCGCGACGGGCGTCGTCCCCCGGCGTTCGACGTGCGTCGCGACCGCCTCCGCGTCGAGCGGCTCGGGCTCGCGGGGCTCGAAGAGCGCCTCTCGCGGGTCCGCGCGGAACTCGCGGGCGTAGTGCTGGAGCCGCGCGACGTTCTCGGCCGAGCAGACGGCGGCGACGTTCCGGGACGGGTCGGTCGGGTCGACCATCACCAGCGGGTCGTCGTGCTCGGTAGTCGCGTGGCCCTCGGGGTCGAAGGCGACCGGCGGGTGCCAGTCCGCCGCCGCCGCGAGCAGCGAGTCGAGGTCGCCGAACTCGAGGACCAGAAGCTCCGAGAGGTAGCCCGAAAAGCCCCGGGTTCGGAGGTCGCTCCCGTAGGCGCCGATCCCCTTCAGGAACTGCTTGAACACCCGGATCTCGCCGGCGAGGTCGTCGTCGATGTGCGCCCGGAGGTACGCGTTGTGGTGTGGCGTGCGGTCGACCGACGACTGGAGAGCCGAGCCCTCCGCGACGTCGTAACAGGGGACCAGATCGACGTCGAACCCCGCGAACTCGCCGGTGACGTAGGGGTGTTCGGCGTACTCCTCGTGGCCCTCGGGGAGGACTGCGTTGCCGATTTCGAGGCCGTAGCGCTCCAGCGTGGCGCGGTCGAGCGAGGGCGGAAAGCGGACGAAGACGTCGATGTCGCGGTCGCCCGCGAGCCACGTGCCGCGGGCGGTCGAGCCCACCTGGACGACGTCGGCTTCGACCGGCAGCGCGTCGAGTTCGGCCTCGATGCGCGAGACGAGCGTCGCGGTCGCCTCGCGCATCGCCTCGCGCTCGTCGGCGTCGGGCGTGACGCGCTCGCGGACCCGCTCGATCACGCGGCGGCGTGCCTCCTCTGCGGCCATCGTTGTCGCGGCTTCGCGGGGCGCCGGCGAAAGGGTGTCGATACGGGCGCCGGACCGCGTCGGCGTCGCCAACGGCATCGGCGCGGATCGCCGTACTCCGCTCCGTGCGGCGAAAACGAAAGCCCTATCATTGCACCTCGGTCTACGTTCGTGTGCGGACAGAGAGCCGTCGTAGCTCAGTTGGTAGAGCACCTCGCTGTTAACGAGGTGGTCCCAGGTTCGAGCCCTGGCGACGGCGTGGTTTCCGAGCGCCCAGCGCCCCGCATCCGTTTCCTGTGGTTTTATTTTGTCGTTGTCTCTGGCGGATTATATGCTGACGCCGCCAGACACGGATCCGCTCACGCCGGAGGATCGGACGCTTATGGGGCCCGGGCCGAGCGAGGTCCACCCGCGCGTGCTTCGGGTGATGAGCGCGCCGCTCGTCGGCCACCTCGACGACTCGTTCATCGAGATCATGGACGAGGTACAGGAGCTGCTCCGGTACACGTTCCAGACCGAGAACCAGTGGACGATCCCGGTGAGCGGCACGGGATCGGCGGCGATGGAGGCCGCGTTCGCGAACGTCGTCGAGCCGGGCGACACCGTGCTCGTCCCGACGAACGGCTACTTCGGCGGCCGGATGGCCTCGATGGCCGAGCGCGCCGGCGGCGAGGTCGCCTACGTCGAGGCGCCGTGGGGCGAGCCGCTCGACCCGGACGCCGTCGCCGACGCGTTCCACCGGCACGACCCCGACGTCTTCGGGTTCGTCCACGCCGAGACGAGCACGGGCGCGCTCCAGCCGAACGTCCCGGCGCTGACCGACATCGCCCACGACAACGACGCGTACGTCATCGCCGACACGGTCACGTCGCTCGGCGGCGTCGAACTCCGCGTCGACGAGTGGGGTATCGACGTCGCCTACTCCGGCGCCCAGAAGTGCCTCTCGTGTCCGCCGGGCGCGAGCCCGCTCACGCTCTCGGACCGGGCGATGGAGAAGGTGCTCGACCGCGACTCCGAGGTCCGGTCGTGGTACCTCGACCTCTCGCTGCTCGAAGGCTACTGGGGCGACGAGCGCTCCTACCACCACACCGCGCCGATCACGAACGTCTACGCGCTCCGCGAGGCGCTCCAGCTGGTCGCCGAGGAGGGCCTCGAAGCGCGCTGGGAGCGCCACCGCGAGATGGCGACCCACCTCAAGGAGGGCCTCGAAACGCTCGGGCTCGAACTGAACCCCGAAGACGAGTACTGGCTCCCCTCCCTGAACGCGGTTCGGATCCTCGAGGGGATCGACGAGTCGGCGCTGCTCCGCGATATGAAAGAGGACCACGATCTCGAAGTCGCGAGCGGGCTCGGCGACCTCGAAGGCGAGATCATCCGCATCGGCTGTATGGGGTACTCCGCGCGGACAAGCAACGTCGAACTGGTCCTGCACGCGCTCGAAGACGCGCTGCGCAAGCAGGGCTACGAGCCGTAACTCCGCCTTCTCAGCCGTCCGCGTCGGCGGCGACGACCTCGTTCCGGAGCG
Source organism: Halobellus sp. EA9 (assembly GCF_051195055.1). NCBI lineage: Archaea > Methanobacteriati > Methanobacteriota > Halobacteria > Halobacteriales > Haloferacaceae > Halobellus > Halobellus sp. EA9. The sequence goes on from NZ_JBNTJW010000007.1 coordinate 182,923, forward strand.
TGCCGACGCCCTCGTAGCTGATCTCGACCTCGTCGCCCGGTTCGATCAGCCCGGGGTTGGCCGGGCTCCCGAACGCGACGACGTCGCCGGGGCGGAACGTGAACCGCCGCGAGAGGAACGAGACGATCTCGCGGGGGCCGAACAGCATCAGTTCGGTGTTCGCGTCCTGGCGGACCTCGTCGTTGATCCGCGTCTCCATATCGATCCCCGCGGGGTCGAGGTCGGTCTCGATCCACGGGCCCAGCGGCCCCGACCCGTCGAAGGCCTTCCGGGCGGTCCGCCCCTGCTGGTCCAGCGCGTCGACGTCGTTCATAATGGTGTAGCCGCGGACGACCTCGGGGACGTCTTCGACGGCGACGTCGCGACACCGCTCGTCGATGACGGCGGCGAGCTCGCCCGCGTAGGTGAGTTCGTCCGTCCACTCGGGGTACCGGATCGGCGCGTCGTGGGCGGTCAGCGACGCCGGCGGCTTGATGAAGAAGTCCGGCTCCTCGGGCCGCTCGTAGTCCATCTGATCGAGCGTCTCCGCGTAGTTCCGACCGACGCAGTACAGCACCGAGGGCGAACAGGGCGTGACGAGCGAGCCGTCCCGGCCCACGGCGTACTCGCCGTCGTCCGCGACGACGACGCCGTCCCTGTACCGTCCGCGAACGATCCCCTCCGAGGTCTGCAGTCGTGCGAGTCGCATACGGGACGGTGGACGACCGGGATCATAGGTCTACTGCGACGGCGTCAACGGTAACGTCTAAGAGGGAGACAGCGGTAGCGTCTCGCAGGGCCCTTAGCTCAGTCTGGTTAGAGCGCTCGGCTCATAACCGAGTGGTCGATGGTTCGAATCCGTCAGGGCCCATCCGAAGAACACCCGATTCTGAGCCGAAGCGAGGAGCGGTTCCCCCGACGAATCCCGCGCCTCAGTCGTGTTCTCCGGCGGACGGCCCGGTCGCCTCCGCGGGGAGGTCGTGCTCGCGGTTGATCCGAAAGCCGTCGGTCTCCGCCCGCCCGGAGACTTCCATCTGCGGGTAGGGGATCTTGATCCCCTCGCGGTCGTAGGCCTCCTTGATCGCGCGGACGACCCGGGAGATCGCGTTGACCTTCAGCGGGGGGCTCGGCGGCTCGATCCAAAAGCGGGCTTCGAGGACCACAGACGACCCGCCGAAGGACTTGGGGAACACCCGCGGCGGCGGCGCGTCCGCGACGACGTCGACCCCCCGGATCGCGTCCATCGCCACGTCGACGGCGTGGTCGACGTCGGCCTCGTAGTCGATGCCCACCTCGACGGTGAGACGCAGGACCCCCTTCTCGCTGCGGTTCGTGATGGCGGCGTTCGCGACGCTGTCGTTCGGCATCACGACGTACTCGCCGTCGAAGTTCTCCAGTCGGGTGTTGATGATCGTGACGTCGGTGACGATCCCCTCCTCGTCGCCGATCTCGACCCAGTCGCCGATCGTGAACGGACGGGAGAACATCAGGACGAAGCCGGCGATGAGCGAGCCGAGCGTCTGACGGGCGGCCATCCCGACGACGATTCCCAGGAAGCCCGCGCCGACGAGCAGGCCCCCGAGGTCGATCTGCCAGACGGACAGGCCGGCCATCGCGACGAAGACGAAGAGCCCCACCTGGAGCACCCGGACGATGATCTCTTCCTGGTGGGCGGTGATCTCGTCGGTCCCGGAGCCGAACTCGGCGACGATCTCCTCCAGGAGGTCGGTCGCGACGTACGCCCCGAAGAACAGGAGCCCGGTGAGCACGATCTGGCCGGCGGTCGGCGCCGAGGCGACGAGGACGCCGAGGACGAACGCCGCGGCGTCGATCTGCCCCCAGACGACCAAGAGCGCGATCCCGAGCCCCACCGCGATCAGTAGCTGGACGGACCGGATCAGCAGCCGGGCCGGCCGGGACATCGGGACGTACTCGAAGACGCGCTCGATGGCTTCCCCGGCGCGGGTCTCGGCGATCCGTTCGGTGGCGAAGCGCCTGGACCGCCGGATCACCAGCGGGACGACGAACCGGGCGAAAACGGCCCCCAGAATCAGGAGCGCCACCGTCGCGACCGCTCGCGCTTCCGTGCTCGTGACGGTCCGGAAGACGGTTCTGAGCCCCTCCAGAAGCTCGACCTGGGTGAGCGAGGGTCCCGCTTGGAGCGGGCCGACAGCGAACATACACCGGCTCAGCGAAGCCCGTACTTGAATCTGTTGTGACGGCAGACGGGCGTTCAGGGGCGCTCCCGCCGGAAATGACCAGAGCGGGAGAGCGTCTCATAGTGATTACTCTCGTCTCTTACCGCCGAGCGCCGTTACCGGGCGTCGCATTCGGCGGTAAACAGTGAGAGTAATCACTATCAGTCGTCGGTCTCCGACGGAACGGGCGAGTCCGTCCCCGCGGCGTCCGAGTCGTGAAGTCCCGCCGAACCGAGAGCGCGCCGTCGGAGAGCGCGCCGGAGGCCGATCGACGCGATCGACGCGGCGCAGTCGGCCGTTTCGCGGATCGCCGGGAGCGCCCGGGGGAGGGGGTACGCACCGTCGGGCGCCTCGAAGAGCCGGCGCCCGAGGTCGTCGACGGTCGCGCGGACGTCCTCGCGGCGTTCGAGGACGCGCCGGACTCCATCGGTATCTGGATCGAAGACCGTATCCGCGGCCGTCTCGACGGCCTCGCGCGCGTCTTCGGCGACCGCCTCGAACGCGTCGACGTGGGCGTCGGCGCCGGTGCGTCGGGGGGCCGCGTCGGACTCGGGAGGGGCCTCGGACTCGGCGGCGACGGTCGCGATCCGATCGGCGCAGGCCGCGACTCGGCGGAGATTCTCCGCCAACTGGAAGAAGCAGAACAGATCGGGGCGGCCCTCGCCGAGCCTGTCGACCTCGTCCAGCCGCGCGAGGCTCCGGACGAAGTACCGCTCGACGACCGCCGACAGGCGATCGGCGCGGCCGTCGTCCGTCGCGGGCCCCGCGTCGACCGCGGGATCACACAGGGCCGCCGTCGCCTCGCGGTGGTGCGAGAGGGCGACGAACCGGAGGTGCCGAACCGACTGCCTGATCGAGACCTGCTCGGAGTCGAGGACGTTTCTGACCGCGACGGTCGTCTCGGACGCTTCGGCGATCGTGACGCCGGAGAGGACCCGCACGGTCGAGCGGATGGCGGCCCGTTGCTCGTCGTCGAAGCCGTCGGCGGCGACGACGTCGACGTCGTCAGCGCGCGGCTCGACCGCTACGAGGCGACGCTCGACGGGATAGACTCGCGCGTGCGGGACCTCGGAGCCGACCTCCAAGCCGTCTCGAACCCGGCGGACGATCCCGACGCAGTCTACGAGGCGGTGTGCGAACTCCGCCGGATCGCCGGCGAGGCCGACGGCGTCCAGCAGACCGCGGACGAACTCCAGTTCGACCTCGAGGACTTCGAGGCGTGGCTCGGCTCCCACGAGCGCCGGCGGCAGGCGTTCGAGGAGGACGTCGACGTCGTCGCCGACGCGCTGGAGGCGGCGCGGACGGCCGCGGCGTCGCCGCTCGACGCGGAGTCGTGGGTCGACGCCGTCCTCCGCGTCGAGGTGACGCCGGTGCTGCTGGCGGACCTGTGCGCCGAACACGACGATCTCCGCGCGATGGCCGAGCGCGCGGGCGTCGACGGGGGCTGGGCGGACGATCTCGAAGATCGACTGGCCGACCTCGACTCGCGGGTCGCGGCCGCGCGGGCCGCGCTCAACGACGCCGCCGAGCCGTCGTGGCGGGAGCGCTACGGCGCGCGGATCGCCGCGTTCAGGGAGCGGGGAGCGGCTGCCGAGCCGCCCGTCGAGTGGGGCGAGGTGCAGGCCGAACTCGACAGCGCGCGGGCGCTGGACGGGCCCTACGCGCCCGGCTGAGAGCGTCGGCGATCAGTCCGCCGCTTCGAGTTCGTCGAACAGCGCCGCCACCCGCTTTTCGATCTCGTCGCGGATGCGCGCGACTTCTTCGAGGGGCTCGCCGTCCGGATCGGACAGGTCCCAGTCCCGATTGTCGCCCGCCCAGCCGGCGGGACAGACGTCGTCGGCGGAACAGCCCATCGTGATCACGTAGTCGCTCGCCCGGAGCTCCTCGACGGTCACCTCGCGGGGCGTCCGATCGCCGATGTCGACGCCGACGGCGGCCATCGCGTCGACGACTTCGGGGTGGACGCGGTCTGCCGGACGCGTCCCGCCGGTGACGAGATCGACCGCGGATTCGAGTCCGCGAGCCGCCCGCTCCCGCTCGGCGAACGCGTAGGCCATCTGTGACCGGCCCGCGTTCTGCACGCAGACGAGGGCGATGCGGATCGGGGCGTCGTCGGAGTCGGCTTCGGAATCGGAATCGGAATCGGAATTAGTTCGGGACATTGGTGGTGGGAGTCGGCGCGGCGGTGAACAGGCGGTCCTTCGTGGCGAGCGCGACGCGGACGAGCGCGAGCATCACCGGCACCTCGATCAGCGGGCCGACGACGGTCGCGAGCGCGACGTCGCTCCCGATGCCGAAGACCGCGACGGCGACGGCGATCGCGAGCTCGAAGTTGTTGGACGCCGCGGTGAACGCGACGCTCACGCTCTCCGTGTAGTCGAAGCCCGCCAGCGCGCTCGCGCCGTAGGCGAGCGCCCAGAGCGCGACGAAGAAGACGAAGAGCGGAACCGCGATGAGCAGGATCTGCTCGGGATTGGCGACGATGTACTCGCCCTTCAGCGCGAACATCACGACCACCGTAAACAGCAGTCCGAGCAGGCCGAACGGGCTGATACGCGGCACGAACCGCCGGTAGTACGTCTCCCGGCCGACCGTCCGGAACGCGACCCGCTGAGTGAGGTAACCGAGGACGAGCGGCAGGCCGAGGAAGATCCCGACCATCTGGGCGACGAGCCCCATCGAGACCGAGATCGTCGTCCCGCGGAGGACGGTGAGAAAGAGGAAGGCGTAGGGGACGAAAAGCGCGATCTGGAGGAGGCTGTTGACGCCGACACAGACCGCACACAGCTCCTGATTGCCCGCCGCGAGCTCGTTCCAGACGAGCACCATCGCGATGCAGGGCGCGATCCCGACGATGATGAGCCCGGTGACGAACTCGGGGTGGCCGCCGAGGAAGGCCGTCGCCAGCCCGTACATCAGAAAAGGCGCCACGAGCCAGTTGAACGCGAGCGTCAGCCCGATCTCCCGGCGGGTAGTGCGGGTGACCCGCGGGATGCGGTCGTAGTCGATCTCGGCCATAATCGGGAAGATCATCACGAACAGTCCGACCGCGATCGGGAGGCTCGTGCCGTGCCAGGTGACGGCGTTGAGCGCGTCCGTGACGCTCGGAACGAAGTGGCCGAGCAGGACGCCGACGGCCATCGCGAGGCCGATCCAGAGGGTGAGATACCGGTCGAGGACCCCGAGGCTGTCGCTCATTCCGTCGTCACTTCCGCTTCGGCGGTCTCGAACAGCGCCGTCGCGAGCGGGGTCGCTTCGTAGTACCGCCAGTTCCCCGCCTTGCGGCGCGTGAGGAGCCCCGCCTCGACGAGGTCCGAGAGGGCGTGGCTGACCGCGCTCTCGCTCACGTCGACGAGCGGTTCGAGCTCGCAGACGCAGAGCTCCTCGTCCGCGACGACGAGCGCTCGCGTGAGTCGGTACCGCGTCTCGTTCCCGAGGGCGGCGAACGCCGGGCGGACCGCGTCGCCGTCGAACGCGTCGTCCGCGAGCGTCCCCAGTTCGTCGAGCCGTCGCTCCACGTCGGCCTCACAGCACTCCTGTAGTTGCTCCGAGAGGAGCCGCCGGATCCGATCGGATGCGGTAGCCATCGACTCTATTTGAGATGGTATTCAGATAAGCATTCCCGTCTGAATTCCGCTTCAGACAGTCCGCCGACTCGCGCGGATGACGCCCGACGCGCGGGCGAGTCCGCGATCGAGCCGGACCGCTCACTCCGTCACGTCGAAGCCCGCATCCCGTCGGAGCGACGAACGGTCTCGCGATGCGTCGGCGCTCGCGTCGGCCCGACGCATCAGTTCCGCCTGGACGGAACGCGGCTCCTCGCCGGCGTCGGGGTGGCGCTGGACGTAGCTCCCGTCGGACTGCATCAGCCACGCCTGCCGATCGTCCGCGAGGTACAGGTCGAGGATCGCGTCCAACTCGGCCCGGATCTCGGGGTCCTCGATCGGCGTGACGGCCTCCACGCGTCGGTCGAGGTTGCGCGTCATCCAGTCGGCCGAACCGATGAAGTACGCGGGATCGCCGCCGTCGGCGGATTCGGGGGCCGCCGGCTCCCCGCCGTTCTCGAAGTAGAAGATCCGCGAGTGTTCGAGGAACCGACCGACGACACTCCTGACCGTCACGGTGTCTGTGACGCCAGCGACCCCGGGGCGGAGCCGACAGATGTCGCGGACGATCAGGTCGATGTCGACGCCGGCTCGGGCCGCGCGGTAGAGCTCGGCGACCACGTCCGGATCTTCGAGCGCGTTCATCTTGGCGACGATGCGACCGCCGTCCCCGCTCCGGGCGTGCTCGGCCTCGGCCCGGATCAGCTCGACGAGCCCCCGCCGGAGCGTCCCCGGCGCGACGAGCAGCTTCCGGTACTCCTCGTGGAACGAATGGCCGGTGAAGAAGTTGAAAAGCCGGGTGAGGTCGTGACCGACGTCGGCGTCGTTCGTCATCAGGCCGAGGTCGACGTAGCCCTTGGCCGTCTCGGCGTGGTAGTTCCCGGTGCCGATGTGGGAGTACAGCTGGACGCCGTCGTCCTCCCGGCGGACGACGAGCGCGGTCTTCGTGTGGGTCTTCAGCCCGATCGTCCCGTAGGCGACGTGGATTCCCTCCTCCTCCAGGCGCTCGACCCACCGGAGGTTGTTCTCCTCGTCGAAGCGCGCCTTCAGTTCGACCATCACGGCCACCTGCTTGCCGTTTCGGGCCGCCTCGATGAGGCTCTCGATCACCTGGGAGTCCCGCGAGGTCCGGTAGATCGCCGCCTTGATCGCCAGCACGTCGTCGTCGCGGGCGGCTTGGCTGAGGAACGCCTGAACGGTCTTCTGGAAGGAGTGATACGGGTGGTGAACGAGCACGTCGTCGTCGCGGATGACGTCGAAGACGTCGCGGTCGGTCTCCTCGTCGTCGACGCCGACAAATCTGGGATGGGGCTGGGGCGTCCACGGAGAGGCCGAGTGCGCCGGCCGGTCGAGATCAGTCAGCCGGGAGACGTGTCGGAGGTTCAGCGGCGGCTCGCGCTCGAAGACCTCGCGCTCGTCGAGGTCGAGCTGCTCTTTCAGGAGCGATCGCACCTCGTGAGGCATATCCGCGGAAACCTCCAGCCGGACGACCGTCGCGAAGCGGCGGTCCCGGAGGACGCCCTCGATCATCTCGATCAGCCCCTCGGCGACCTCCTCGTTCCGGCGGACCTCCGCGTTCCGCGTGACCCGGAACGTCGACCAGTCGAGCACCTCGACGTTCGGGAACAGGAGGTCGAGGTTGGCCGCGATGACCTCCTCCAGGAAGACGAACCGATCGGTCCCGTCGCCGGCCGACGCATCCGTCCGCCCAGACCCGAGCGCGCGGGCGACCTCCGAGTCCGCGACGACGCGCTCGACGTCGAGGAGCCGCGGTTGGTTCTCGGGGATCTTCACCCGGGAGAACTTCGGCTCCTCGCCCTCCCGGCGCGTCCGGACCGCCAGCGACAGCGAGAGGTTCGAGATGAAGGGGAACGGGTGGGCGGGATCGAACGTCAGCGGCGTCAGCGTCGGGAGGATCTCCGCTTTGAAGTGCGCGCGGAGTGCGTCCTGCACCGCGGTCGGGAGGTCGTCGTAGCGGACGATTTCGATGCCGATCTCCGGCAGCGACTCCCTGACGACTTCGCGGTAGCACGCGTCCTGGCGCTCGAACAGCTCGCGGAGCGTCTCCAGCGCGAGCCGCCACTGCTCTTCGGGCGTCCGGCCGTCCGGGGTGAGATCCGAGACCTCGCCGGCCATCTGCTGTTTCAGCCCGCCGACGCGCTTCATACAGAACTCGTCGACGTTCTTGGTGAACAGCCCGAGAAAGCGCGTCCGCTCCAAGAGGGGATTCCGCGGGTCCATCGCCTCGTGGAGCACCCGCTTCTGGAACGAGAGTTCCGAGAGTTCGCGGTTCAGGTACCACCGCGGCTCCGAGAAGTCCGTGTCGTCGGGATCGACCGGCTCGATCGGCTCGACGGGATCGGCGGAGAGCGGGCCGTGGACGACCCTCCCCGGCCCCTCGTCGTCGGGGTCACAGACCGTGCCGACGGCGGAGCCGGGCGGGTCGGACGCTTCCGCCGCCTCCGCCTCTGCGTCTCCTCCCGTCTCCGCCGACTCCGCCTCTGCGTCTCCTCCCGTCTCCGCCGACTCCCCCGTCGCGTCGCCGTCCGCCGACGCGCGCGGGGTCGACGGTCCCCGGTCGGGCTCGCTGTGGTCGCTCATCGGGGTTCAGGTGTCCAGCCGGTCGGGTCCGAGAACCTTCTCGTCGGCGCGGGGCTCGTAGGTCCGGCTCGCCGGAACGCTCACGACGGTGTCCGCGGACCAGTCGTAGGCGGTGAGCGAGCCGCCGTAGACGCAGCCGGTGTCGAGGCCGATCGCCCACTCCGTGCGGACCGGCTCGTCGAGCACCGTGTGGCCGAAGAACGTCCGCGGCGGTCCCCGGTACTGCTCGAACCAGAACGGCCCGTCGTAGCCGTTCTCGGCCGGGATCGAGCGGCAGTTCAGGAGCGACTCGATGTCCTGGCTCGCGAGCGGCCGGGTCGGGTCGACCCCGCCGTGGACGACGAACGCGTCGTCCCACGAGATCGCGACCGGCAGCGACTTCAGGTACCGGCGGTCCGCGTCGTCGAGGCCGTCGAGGGTCTTCCGCCCGTGGATGAGCTTGTCCTCGTTGTTCCCGCGGACCGACCGGAAGTTCTCGCGCTCGCGGACGAACTCCAGGACGGCCTTGCTGTCGGGGCCCTTCCGGACGAGGTCGCCGACGAAGACGACCAGGTCGTCGGGGCCGGGATCGAGCGCGGCCATCAGCCGTCGGAGCTCGTCGATACAGCCGTGGACGTCGCCGACGACGTAGATGTCGTCCCACGCCGAGGCGTCGAGGCGCTCGTGGCGCTCGGCGACGGCCGGGTGGAGGTCGCCGTCGGAGACCGTCGCCCCCGCGTCGGGACGGGGTGCGAGGGGCCGGTCGTCGGTCGGCGTCGCGGTGTGATCCATACCGGACGGATCGACCAGTCCGGCGTAAACGGTTGCTATGACCGCTCCGTCCGCGTCCGGACGGCTATATCGACCTACATATCGATGGGGAGACCGCGGGCGACGCGCCGCTCGGAAAAGAGCGAGCGATCCCGACCGCTCACTCATCGCCGCCGTCGGTGAGGATCCGGACATCCTCTGCCTCCTCCATCTCGTCGAGGCCGGGATCAGCCTCGTCCGCCTCGGTCGCGTGGTCGTCAAGCAGTGCTTCGAGCCGCTCGTGAGTCGGTTCTCGCGGGTGGTCTCCGTAGTGGCACATCGCGGGTCCAACCGTTCGAACGGGCTGCAAACAGTTAACGTTTGATACAGCGTGCCAAACAAGACGGCGGATCAGCCGAGCGAGTCAGAGCCCGAACGCGACGACGTCGGGCGAAAACCCACAAGACCTAATCGGACGCGTGCGAAGGCGTACGTATGGGAAGCCGTAGCCGGCGGGGCAAGCGGCCGTGGCTGGCCGCGCTGCTCGGGACGCTCGCCACGGGGCTCGGCCACTTCTATCTCCGGCGGTGGCGACGCGGGCTCGGGTGGTTCCTCGCCGCCGTCGTGACCTCCCTCGCGTTCGTCCCGGCGGACGCCGCGCAGGCGCTCCTGAGCGGCGGGGGCGACCCCTCGGCGCTGTTCCCGATGTTCGTCGTCGGCGTCGCGAGCGTCGCGGACGCGTACGTCCTCGCGCGGGCGAGCCAGCGCGAGGCGCGGTCGCGGACCGGCGAGCCGACGCCCGACGACGCGGCGGACGCCGAATCCGGGGACGCCCGACCGGCGGCGACGCCGTCGGGGATGCCCGGCGTCGGCGGGACCGTCGGCGAGGAGCCGACCGACGAAGACACCTGTCCGAACTGCGGGAAGGAACTGGATCCCGACCTCGACTTCTGTCCGTGGTGTACGACGCGGCTGGATTGACCGCTACTCCTCGATCTCGTACCCGCTGAACTCGTCGACCGGCATCACCGAGTAGTCGACGCTGAGGGTGTCCTTCGTGGCGCGGATCTTCCCGACGAACGTCGAGATGTCTTCGAGGCCGCCTTCGAGGACGAACAGCTCCATACAGCGGTGCTCGCCGACGTGGCTGTGGAAGTTCGAGGCGACGAGCCCCTCGTACTCGTGACGGAGGTTCATCATCCGCTCTTCGACGTTGGTGGTCTCGTAATCGAAGACGACCGTGACGACGGCCATCAGCTCCCGGTCTTCGAGCCGCTTGTCCTCGAATTCGCCCAGCAGATTCCGGGACGCCTCGCGGACGACCTCGCTGCGGCCGGTGTAGCCGTGTTCCTCGGCGAAGGCGTCGATTCGCTCGACCAGGGCTTCGGGCATCGAGACGCTGACGACGGTCATATATTAACGTCTTCCCGAGAATATGTTAAATCTTGATAAGGGGAGCGCGGCCGCGACGGGGCTCACTCGGGGTCGATCTCGACGGCGAGGAGCCGGAACGCGACGTAAGGGACGAGGAAGCCGAAGCTGTACCCGAGGAAGTGGACGAAGAGATTGAGGATGGTCCCGTCGGCGGGCGAGACGTGCGGGAAGGCGATCACGAGCATCAGCACGAAGAGCAGCGCGCCGAACGCCACGGACGGCGGGAAAAGCTCCGAGAGCGACGCGTCTCCCCGACGCAGGCGGGCGGCGATCGGGTGCGCGAAGACGACGACCGAGAGGAGGCTCCCGATTCCGGCGGCGAGAAGCGGCGTGTACGCGGCCAGCGGCACTGAATCGAGCATCGACAGCCCCATCCGAACGGCGACGATCACGGTGCCGACGAAAAAGGCGAGCGGCAGGACCGAGTCCGCGACCGGCGCCGACTCGGGGCCGTCGCGTCCGAGTCGATCCGCCAGGACGTGCGGCAGATAGCCCACGAAGGCGAGATTGACGCCCGAGAAGCCGAACCCGAGCCGGGGGCGGGGAAAGAGGACGTTCAGCCCCGAGAAGACGAGGGGAAAGACGGTGAGGAACGTGAACGCGACGAGGTAGAATCGGCGGCGACGGCCGCTCTTGACGCTCACGAGGAGGGCGAAGGGGACGACCGCGAGGAACACGAGCAGGTTCGCGAGGAGGTGGGTGCGTTCGAGGTGGACGAAGTGTGAAGTGTAGGCGGTGAGCGCCGTCGGCTGGAGGTACGAGAGGCCGAGCGACACCCGGAGGGGCTTCGGGAGGGCGAAGACGCCGACGAGGACGGCCGGGATCGCGGCGAGAAACGCGACGTCCGCCGGGCCGAGCGAGGGCCCCGACTGCGACCGGGCCACGGCCGCGTCGCTGTCGTCTGCGTCCACGGACTCGTCTGAGGATCGCGTGTTCGACCGGGGGCGGTCCCGGTTTCGCCTGTGGCCTGGGTAGTCCATCGATATCACGTCCGAGACGGAGAGCGGCGTCGATTCCGCCCCCGTCGGGTACTCAGAGAGCCGTTGTGCCTCGGATCGTATGTAGACACCGGCCAAATTCTCAGAGTTGGAACTGGGCGAGGGCGTCGCTGTCGTCGCCCACGCGGGACGCGCGGACCGTCGTCTCAGCCGTACGTCGACCGGAGCGCCTCCGCCAGCACCCCGTCGCGGCGGAAGACGACGTAGACGACGACGAAGGGCTCGGCGACGGGACGCAGGACGAAGACCGCGCGGGCCTGATCGCGCTCCGGCGGGACCGACTCGGCGCGGTCGGCCCGTCGAACGAGCGGGTCCAGCGGCGTCACGCCCGTGCGGAACTCCTCGAAGAGGTCGCGGGCGCCAGATTGCTTGGCGAAGACGTACAGCGCGCCGTTGGGGTCGCCGTCGGTGTTCTTCGTCACCCGGCCGTGCATCGGCGCGTTGTCGCCCTCGGCGACCATCCAGGTCCGCTTGGCCGCCTCGAAGAGGCCGGTGACGTCGTCGTAGAACTCGAAGGCGGTCTCGGCGACGACGGAGACGGCGTCGAATCGCGGGTCGCCGTCGACCCACTCGATCGTCGCGTCGACGAGGACGCCCGCGCGGAGGGCCTCGACGGTCGCCGCCAAGTCGCCCTCGTAGTCGAACCGCTCGGTGTCGAGGTAGACGGGCGCCAGCGCGTCGGCCGAGTCGGCCGAGTCAACAGAGTCGGCCGAGTCAGTCGGCTCGGCGCCGCCCGCGCCGGCGACGGGCTCTGTGGGGACGCGGTCGGCGTCGATCGCCTCAACGGAGAGCAGGAGGAGCTCGGCGGGGTCGTGCGGGCGACCGAGCACGCGGTAGCGGCCGTCGGTCGTGGGATGCATCCCCGGCCATCACCTCGAAATCCCGCCGGCGTCGCGGTCGATCACGGCCTCTACCTCCGCGGGCGTGACGACGGCCAGGTCGCCGTCGATCGTGCGCTTCAGCGACGCCGTCGCGGCGGCGTACGCGAGCGCGTCGGGGATCGAGCCGCCGTCGGTCCGCCTCGCGAGGTAGCCGCCGACGAACGCGTCGCCGGTGCCGATCGCGTCGAAGGTGTCGGCGTCGTAGATGGGCTGTTCGTAGGCCTCGCCGTCGGCGACGGCGACCGAGCCGTTCTCGCCGCGGGTGAGCACCACGGTCTCGAAGTCGTAGTCGCGGAGCAGGCCGTTGGCGACCTCGATCGGGTCGCCCTCGCGGCCGAGGCAGGTCTCGACGTCGCGCTCGGCGGCGAACAGCACGTCGACGTGCGGGAAGAGCGCCTCGTACCCCTCGCCGGCCTCGCCGGGCGACCACAGCTTCGAGCGGTAGTTCAGGTCGAAGGCCGTCCGCGCGCCGGCGTCCCGGGCCCCCCGGAGGAGCGCGGCGGTCGTGTCCGAGAGCGTCGGCGACAGCGCCGGGGTGATCCCGCTCGTGTAGAAGACGTCGGCGTCCCGGAGAACCGCCGTCGGGAGTTCGTCGGGCGTCGCGGTCGTGACCGACGCGTCCGCCCGGTCGTAGATGACGTCGGTGCCGCGGGGGTCGCCCCCGTGTTCGAGGTAGTACGTGCCGAGCCGGGCGTCCGCGCTGTCGTCCCAGGCGACCGCCGGATCGACGCCGTGGCTGCGCAGTTCCGCGGTGATCCGTCGGCCGAGCGGCGAGTCGGGGAGCTTCGAGAGCCAGGTCGTCTCCGCGCCGAGTCGGGCGGTCGCGACCGCGACGTTGCTCTCGGCGCCGCCCTGCTGGGCGTCGAGGGCGCGCGTTCGTTCGAGACGTTCGCCCCGCGGGGGCGAGAGCCTGAGCATCGTCTCGCCGAACGTCACGATGGCAGACATACCCCCTCGTTCGGTCAGGGGGTACATAAGAGCGATTGTCGGCCGCGGACCGACCGGTCCCCGAGCCTCACTCGCGGCGGCGCCCGCCGTGGCCGGGGTAGTCCCGCTCGAAGCGGTCGCCGATCTCCTCGGCGTCGATCGAGACGACGACCGGGCGGCCGTGCGGGCAGGCGTAGGGGTTCTCGCAGTCGTCGAGCGCCTCCAGGAGGCCGACGGCGGACCCCTCCGTGAGCGAGGTGTTTCCGGTCACCGAGGGGTAGCACGCGAGGTCCGCGAGGAGGTCGTCGACCACGGCGTCGACCGTCCGAGCGCCGCCCGAGTCGCCCTCGGCGACGAACGCGGTCAGGGCGTCGCGCAGGCGCTCGGGATCGAGCGCTTCGGCGAACACCGCGGGCACGGACGCGACCTCGACCGTCCGGTCGCCGGTGCGCTCCGCGTGGAAGCCCAGTTCGGCGAGCGCCTCGCGGTACTCCGCGAAGAGCGCGGCCTCCCGGGCGGTGAGTTCGAGCGCGACCGGCTCGGCGAGCGCCTGGGTCGCGACGTCGCCGTCGAGTTCGGTCTGCAACCGCTCGTAGTTCACGCGCTCGTCGGCCGCGTGCTGGTCGACGAGCACCATTCCGGAGTCGGTCTCGGCGACGACGTAGGTGTCGTGGAGCTGTCCGAGGATCCGCATCGACGGCAGCGAGTCGAGCTCGGGCTCCAGCGTCGCCCGCTCGCCGGAGAGGTCGCGCTGGGTCGTCGGCCCGACGATTCCCGTCGGCCGATCGGGACGGGACGACCGGCCGGGTCGCGACCCCGACGCGGCGGCGTCGTGGTCGGCGGTAGTGGAGTCGGTGTCGAAGCCCGATTCCACGCCGGAGTCAGAATCCAGGCCCGGAGCGACGTCCGACGAGCCGCGGCGGTTCGCGTCGGACGTCGAGGTGTTCGACGCGGAAGCGCCGTCGAGGCTCCCGTCCGCGCGGCCGCTCCCGCCACCGGTGACGCTCCAGGCGTCCTCGTCCGACGGGTCGACCGCGCGCGCCCGGTCGCCGTCGGCGGGGGCGGCGAAATCGGCGGCGACCGTGTCGGAGTCGTCCTCGTCGAGGTCGCCACCGTCGAGATCCCCTCCATCGAGGTCGTCACCGTCGAAGCCGTCGAGGTCGGAGGCGGTCGCTCCGGCGTCCGCCCCGTCGTCGGCGGGGTCGGGCGCTGTCGTGTCCTCGGGACCGTCGCGGGAGCCACCTCCGCCGTCTCTGACGTCGGCGCTCGTGGACCGGCGGGAGCCGCTCTCTGATTCCCCCTCGCGCGGCTGCGGGCTGTGGCCGGCGCCGCCGCGCACCTCGTCGTCCGGCGATTCGGGCGCGATCTCCGCCTCGTCGGGGGCCGAGCGCCCCCGGGGCGCGGTCGAGCGGATCAAACCCTCTTCCAGGAGCGCCGAGCGGACCGCCTCGGTGACGGCCTCGCGGACGCCCGGCTCGTCGTCGAAGCGGACCTCCATCTTTCGGGGGTGGACGTTGACGTCGACCGCGTCGGCGGGGACGTCGACGAACAGGACCGCGAAGGGGTAGCGATCCGTCGCCAGCTGGCCGCCGTAGGCGTCGAGGACGGCCTCTCGGAGCGCGCCGGCGGTGACGTACCGGTCGTTGACGAACGTCGAGAGGTACTCGCGGGTGCTGCGAGTCGTCTCCGGGTGGCTCACCAGCCCCTCGATCCGGTCGATCGGGCCCGCGTCGGGCCCGTGGTCGACTTCGATCATCGACTCGGCGACCTCGCGGCCGTACACGGAGAGGACCGCCGAGCGGAGACTCCCTCGGCCCTCCGTCGCGAACACCTCGCGGTCGTCGTGCTCCAGGGAGATGGCGACGTCGGGGTTCGCCAGCGCGTAGTGGGTGACGACGGTGTTGACGTGGTCGAACTCCGTCGCGGTCGTCTTCAGGAACTTCCGGCGGGCGGGCGTGTTGTAGAAGAGGCCCTCGACCGCGACGACCGTGCCCTCAGGACAGCCCGCGGGCTCGACCGCGGTCACCTCGCCGCCCTCGACGCGGAGCTCCGTGCCCGTGTCGCCGCCGCGGGGCTTCGTCCGGATGGTGAGCCGCGAGACCGCGCCGATCGTGTGGAGCGCCTCGCCGCGGAAGCCGAGGGTGCCGACGCCCGCTTCGAGGTCGTCGATGTCCGCGATCTTGCTCGTGGTGTGTTCTTCGACCGCGCGCTGGACCGCCTCGCGGTCCATCCCGACGCCGTCGTCGCGGACGCGGACGCCCTCGGTGCCGCCGGCGTCGACCGCGACCGAGATCCGGGAGGCGTCGGCGTCGAGGCTGTTTTCGAGGAGCTCCTTCACGACGGAGGCGGGGCGCTCGACGACCTCGCCCGCGGCGATCTGCCTGACCGTCCGGTCGTCGAGTTCGTGGATCGTCGGGCTCGGGGGCTCGTCGCCGCCGTCCGCACGTTCGTCCGCGTCGGTCCCGCTGCGTTCGGCGTTCGCGTCGGGGCCCTCACCCATCGTGGACCTCCAGCGCGGCCGCGACGGCCTCGCTCTGGACGTTGCTCAGCCGGTCTGCGGCCGCCTCGGGCGGCAGCCAGGAGTGATCCGTGTGCTCGTCGCTGAGCGAGACCGGGTCGCTGCTCGCGACGTCGAGCGCCGCGGGGACGAGACACCGGTAGTAGACCGCGAACCGCCCCCGGTCGACGTCGTTGCGCCACGACGCTGTGTGAACCGGACGGCCGACGTGGACGTCCAGACCGGTCTCCTCGACGATCTCGCGGTGGACGCCGACGGGCGCGTCCTCGTAGGGGCCGAGCCGGCCGCCGGGCAGTTCCCAGCCACCGTCGGTGCTCCGGCGGACGATCAGAATCCGGTCCGCGGCCGAAAAGAGGACCCCGCGCTGGCTGATCGTCGCCTCCAAGTGGTCGTCGCGGTCGTCCGCCGCGGCGTCGGCGTCGGACTCGGCCTCCGCTTCGGTCACGGCCGCTCACCCCGGCGCCCGCCGGCCGGCCGGCGTCGCGGTCGCTCGTCCCCACACATATGCTACCCGAAGGAAGTATACGTCCTAATCGTTACCGGTCGCGGGCAGTTCGGCCCGCGGTTCGGTCAGTCGTCACCGAGGCGCTCCTGCCACTCCTGGACGCGGCTCATCAGTTCGATCGGCGAGACCTCCGCCAGATCGAGGGCTTCGAGGTCCGCCGCGACGTCGGCGAGCGCCGGGTCGGGATCGGATTCGCCGGCGGAGTCGGTCCCGGACGGGGGCGCCGACGCCCCCGACTCCGAGCGCTGGCCGCCGTCGGTCGCCTCCGCCGCTCCCGACGCGTCGGCGCCGCGGTCCGAGCCGTTCCCGTCGACGAACTGCCCCGACGAGAGGTCGAAGACGGCCTGCGTCGGGCCGCTGTCGCTTCCGCCCCCGCCGCTGCCCTTCGCCTCGACCGCCTCCTCGGCGCGGAGCCGTTCGAGCACCTCGTCCGCGCGGGAGACGACGGGGTCGGGGACGCCCGCCAGCTCCGCGACGTGGACGCCGTACGACCTGTCGGTGGGCCCCTCCTCGATCGTCCGCAGGAAGGTGACGTCCTCGCCCGAGTCGTCGACGGCGACGTGGACGTTCTCCACGCGCCCGAGGTGGTCCGCCAGCGACGTGAGCTCGTGGTAGTGGGTCGCAAAGAGCGTCTTCGCGCGGATCTCGTTGTGGAGGTACTCGGTCGCGGCCCACGCGATCGAGATGCCGTCGTATGTGGCGGTCCCCCGCCCCACCTCGTCGAGGATGACGAGCGAGTCCTCGGACGCCGAGTGCAGGATGTTCGAGAGCTCCTGCATCTCGACCATGAACGTCGAGCGGCCCTGCGCGAGCTCGTCGAGCGCGCCCACGCGAGTGTAAATTCCGTCGACGAGCCCGATCGTCGCCGAGCGCGCGGGGACGAAACTGCCGATCTGAGCCAGGAGCGTGATGAGCGCGACCTGGCGCATATACGTCGACTTCCCGCTCATATTCGGCCCGGTGACGAGCAGGAACCCCCGCTCTCGGTCCATCGAGAGGTCGTTCGGGACGAATTCGGTGGTCTGCTCGACGACCGGGTGCCGGCCGGCCTCGATCGCCAGCGGCCCTGACTCGACCAGCTCCGGCCGGACCCAGTCGTTGCCGACGGCGTGGGCCGAAAGCGACGCCAGCGCGTCAATCTCGGCGAGCGCCCGGCCGACGTCCTGGAGGAGTTCCGCGCGCTCTCCGATCCGATCGCGGAGGTCGCAGAACAGCTCGTATTCGAGGTCGCCGCGGGCCTCCTCCAATCGGAGGATCTCCCGCTCCCGCTCTTCGAGTTCGTCGGTGACGAACCGCCTGGAGTTCTTGAGCGTCTTGATCTCCGTGTAGTGGTCCGGTACCTGATCGGCGACCGACTTCCCGACCTGGATGTAGTGGCCGTCGGTCTTGTTGCGGTCGACGGTGACGTGGCTGAGGCCGTGCCGTCGCTTCTCGCGCTCGGCCAGCGTGTCGATCCACTCCTGGGCCTCGTCGTGGCGGTCCAGCAGGTCGTCGAGTTCGTCGTCGTAGCCGCGCTCGAACAGGCCGCCCTGGCTGACGGTCTTCGGCGGGTCGTCGGCGAGCGCCGCGTCGAGTTCCTCTCGGATCTCCCCGGCGGTCTCCCGGTCGGGGCGGTCGACGACCTCAGCCAGGGGCGAGTCCGCGAGCGACGAGCCCGCGATGGCGTCGGCGACGGCGGGGAGGATCCCGAGCGTGTCCCGGACGGCGAGGAGGTCGCGAGCGTCGGCGCTCCCCGAGGTCGTTCTGGCCGCGAGCCGTTCGAGGTCGTAGCCGCCGTCGAGCGCCTCGCGGACGCGCTCGCGCGCCAGCGCCGCCGACGCCAGGGCTTCGACGCAGTCGAGCCGACGGTCGAGTTCGTCGCGGTCGCGGCGGGGGCGCGTCACCCACTCCCGCAGGAGCCGGCGCCCGGGGCTCGTGACGGTGTGGTCGATCGTCTCGAAGAGCGTCCCGTCGCTGCCGCCCTGCATCGTCTCTGTGAGTTCGAGGTTGCGCTGGGTTGTCGAGTCGAGTTCGAGGTGGTCCGTCGTCTCGAAGCGCCGGACCCGCGTCATCGACGGCAACACGCCCGCGCCGGTCTCCTCGACGTAGCGGAGGACCGCGCCCGCGGCGCGGATCGCTTCTTCCTCCCGGATGCCGACGCTGTCGAGCGTCTCCCGGCCGAACTGCTCGCGGAGCGCGTGCTTCGCGCGGCCGGGCGCGAAGGCGTCGACCTCGAACAGCGAGACCGTGGCGTCGGTCCCCTCGCGGAGGCGCCGGGTGACGGCGTCGTCGCCGCGGACGTCCGGCCCGGGGAGGACCTCGACGGGCCCGAAGCGGTGGAGTTCCGACAGCGCCGCGTCGACGCCGTCGGCGACGGTCACGAGGAACTGCCCGGTCGTCGCGTCCGCGAAGGCGAGGCCGATCCGTGCGTCGTCGGCCGCGGTCCCGGCGCCGCCCACGTCGCCGACGACGGCGGCGGTGTACCGCGCCTCGGCGTCGTCGGTTTCGAGCAGGGTGCCCGGCGTGACGACCCGGGTGATCTCGCGGTAGTGGTCGCCGCCGTCGCCCTCGAACTGGTCGGCGACGGCGACCCGATAGCCGCGCTCGACGAGCGCCTTCAGGTACGGCGTGAGGTCGTCGACCGGGACGCCGGCCATCGGGTACGACGAGCCGTGTGAGGACTTCTGGGAGACCTTCAGATCGAGTTCGTCGGCGACGCACTCGGCGTCGTCGGCGAAGAACTCGTAGAAGTCACCGCACTGCATCGTCAGAATGTCGGCGTCGGTCTCGGACTTCAGAGAGAGGAACTCCTCGACGATTCCCTGCGAGGCCATACGCGCACCTGGGCGGCGGGCGGATAAAACGCTACGGTGTGGACGCTGCCGCGCTCCTGGACCCGAAGAGCCTGCGGCCACGAGCGTTTACATACGATCGCGCGGGCAGGCCCGCCGTGACGTAACAGCGATCCTGCGCCGGTCAGCGGGTGTCCGGCACGTCGGCGCGGGAGCGGTTCGAAAAGGAGGTGCCGGCTGTTCGCAAATCGCCTCGGAGCGACTGTGCTCGCCGAGCTACCGGTCTACCTCGCCCATAATCGTATCGAGGCTCCCGAGCGTCGCGATCAGGTCGGGGATGTAGCCGCCGCGGGTCATCTCGGGGAGCGCCTGGAGGTGCGAGAAGGAGGGGCCGCGGATCTTGAACCGCGCGGGCGAGTCGGTGCCGTCCGCGCGGATGTAGATGCCGAGCTCCCCTTTCGCGGCCTCGACGGCCCGGTAGACCTCGGTGTCGTCGTCCGGTTTGAGCGTGCGGGGGACGTTCGCCTGGATTTCTCGATCCGCCTCGGGCCAGTCTTCGAGCAGCTCGGCGCACTGCTCGACGATCCGCGCGGACTGCTCGATCTCGCGGAGGCGGACGAGCAGCCGCGCGAAGTTGTCGCCGTCGGGCTGGGTGACGACGTCCCACGCCAGTTCGTCGTAGTAGCCGTAGGAGTCGTCGCGGCGGAGGTCGTAGTCGACGCCGGAGCCCCGAGCGACGGGGCCCGTGCAGCCGTAGGCTTTCGCCGTCTCCGCGGAGAGGACGCCCGTGTCGACCGTCCGCAGCTGGATGACCTCGTTGCCGGTGAGGAGGTCGTGGTACTCCGCGAGCCGCGTCGGCAGGTCGTCGACGAAGTCGTAGACCCGCTCGAAGAACTCCTCACGCGGTTCGGGGAGGTCCCAGACCACGCCGCCGAGCCGGAAGTAGTTGAACATCAGCCGCTGGCCGGTGAGGTCTTCGAGGATGTTCTGGATCCGCTCGCGGTCCTTGATCGCGTACATAAACGTCGCCGTGAAGTCGCCGATGACGTCGAGCGCGTACGCGCCGACGGCTAGGAAGTGCGAGAGCATCCGCGAGAGCTCCGCGGCCATCGTCCGGATCACTTGCGCGTACTCCGGGATGTCGATATCGGCGAGTCGCTCGGCCGTGCGGGCGTAGGCCCACTCGTTGAGCAGGCCCGCGCCGCCCCAGTCCCAGCGGTCGGGATACGGCATAATCTGGTGGCGGTAGGCCTTCGATTGGCACATCTGCTCCTCGCAGCGGTGGATGTAGCCGATGTCGGGCTCGACGTCGACGACCTGCTCGCCGTCGAGGGTCACCTCCAGGTGGAGGACGCCGTGGGTCGCGGGGTGGTGCGGCCCGATGTTCAACAACAGGGTGTCGCCCTCGCGATCGTCGCCCTGGATCGGATTGACGTTCTCCGTGTAGGGGACGATCTGCGGCCGGTCCCGGTCGTAGTCCCTCGACAGCGGGTGGCCCTGCCACGTCTCGGGTAAGAGCAGGCGCCGCAGGTCCGGGTGGTCGTCGTACTCGATCCCGATCAGGTCGTAGGCCTCCCGCTCGTGCCAGCCGGCGGTCGGAAAGACGGGCGCCGCCGACTCGCTCGCGGGATCGTCCAGCGGCGCGGGCACGACGACGCTCAGTTCGGCGGTGGGGTCGTCGTACCGCTTGAGGTGGTAGATCGTCTCGTAGCGGTCCTCGTACTGCTGGGCGGTGGCACACGAGCAGTGGTCGAAGCCCGCCTCGTCGCGCAGGTAGCTGAGGGCGTCCTGGACGGCGTCGGGGCGGATCACGACGCCCGGCGCGTGGAGGTGGTCGTCGCGGCGGACCGAGAACCGCTCGTCCAGGCTGCGAATCGCGGCCTCGGCGGAAGGACGGGACCGCGCGTCGGGCGAAACCGATTCGGCGGGGGACGCGGAGGAGGGTCGCATACGCACGTGTTCGGAACGGGAGTGCCTGGGATTACTGCCTCAGACGTGAGGATAATTTTTATTTGACGCTCGAGACGGCGCCCCCGATGCGCTCGGTCCGACTCCGACTCGATCTGCCCGCGGCGTACGTCCACCCGATGCACGCGTTCGTCGCCGACACGCCCGGTTTCCGGGAGACGCGGCTGCGACACTGGAACCCCTCGGTCGGCGAGCGGAACACGCTCGTGTTCTTCGTCGACGGCGACGACGAGGCCGCCTACACCGACGCCCTGGCGGACCAGCCCTCGATCGCCGAGTACGAGACCGCGGCGGCGGAGGGCCGGCGCGGCTTCCACCTGGCCGTCACCGAGGACCAGCGGACGGCCGACGCGCGGCTCACGGCGGCGTTCCTCGGCACCGGGGTCGTCGTCGTCCCGCCGGTCGTCTACCGACAGGACCGCGCGATCGACGTCTCGCTCGTGGGGGCGAGCGGCGAGCTGACCACGGCGATCGACGGCCTCCCGGGCGACGTCGACGTGACCGTCCGCCGCGTCCGCCCCTACGACGGCCGGGTGGCGGATCCGACGGCCGCGCTCACGCCGCGGCAGTTGGCGGCACTCGAAATCGCGGTCGACGTCGGGTACTACGCGAGCCCGCGCGAGGCGACGCTCGACGCCGTGGCGGCGGAACTCGACTGCGCGGTCGGGACCGCGGCCGAACACCTCCGGAAGGCCGAGGCGACCGTACTGCGGCAGGTCGTCGCGTCGGTCCCGGGCGGGCGCCGGTGAGAAGGGAGGCGCTCAGTCGCCGCCGACGGCGCACGCCTCGGTGTACTCGACGTCCTCGATGGTCCCGATCGGGTCGTCGCCGCAGACGGGGCAGTCGGGGTTCCGCTGGTAGGGCACCGTCTCGAAGGAGAGGTCCATCGCGTCGTAGAAGAGCAGTCGGCCCTCCAGTCGCTCGCCCGCGTCCAGGACCAGTTTCACGGCCTCGGTGGCCTGGATACAGCCGACGGTGCCCGGCAGGACGCCGAGGACGCCCGTCGTCGCGCAGTCGGGGACCGTCCCGGGCTCCGGCGCCTCGGGGAACAGACAGCGGTAACACGGCCCCTCGGGTGTGAGCGTCGTCATCTGGCCCTCGAACTTGTAGATCGCGCCGTGAGCGATCGGGATGTCGTGGATCCGACAGAAGTCGTTCAGAAGGTAGCGCGTCGGGAAGTTGTCCGAGGCGTCGACGACGACGTCGTACTCGGGGACGATCTCGGCGACGTTCGTCTTATCGAGGCGCGTCTCGTAGGTCTCGACCGCGACGTCGGGGTTGAGATCGGCGACGAAGTCGGCCGCGCTCTCGACCTTCGGGCGACCGACGTCGGCGTCGGCGTGGACGATCTGGCGCTGGAGGTTGCTCCGCTCGACGACATCGTCGTCGACGACGCCGAGCGTGCCGACCCCCGCGGCCGCGAGGTACTGGAGGACCGGCGAGCCCAGCCCGCCCGCGCCGACGACGAGCACCCGCGCGCCGAGCAGTCGCTTTTGGCCGTCCGGACCGACCTCGTCCATAATGATGTGTCTGGAGTAGCGGTCCAGCTGCGTGGCGTCGAGGGAAAGGGACATACGCGTACTGGGAGGTCGAGGGGGATAACTTCTCGTGGAACCAGTCGGCTACGTCGGCTCCCGTCGCCCCCGCGACGAGACCGAACGAGACCGGTCGGAGGGAGACGTACAGACGCGACTATCGGCGACTGTCAGCGCCGGCGTCGGGTCACTCCGCACAGCAGGCTTCGGCCTCGTCGGCGTCGCCCTCGGCGGGGTGGGTCTCCGGCGCGTCGTCGGTGAGTTGATACAGGTTCTGGCGCGCGTCCGCGAAGTAGACGTCTTCGTCGACCACGTCGATGTCCTCGAGCCGTTCGAGGGCGTACCGGACCGTCCGTGCGGAGAGCATCGACTCCTGCACGATCCCCTTCTGGGTCAGCGGGCCGTTGTACTCGAGTACTTTGAAGACGAGCTTCGCGCTCGGCGGGAGGTCGTCGAGACTCTCCTGTTCTGCCTCTGCCATCGGTACGAATCGAGAAGGCGAACGGTCATAAACCTTCGCGAGTCCGGACGGCGAATCGGGACGATAACGGAACGATAGCGGGTGACAACGGTGTAATCGCGTTTCGGCCGACCGCCCGCTCAGTCGATCGTGATCGACCGTTCGACTCTTTCGGCTCGCCTAAAATTCGCGACGATTATACGGTGGATTAGGTTTGCCTAAAGGCCCTGCTCGCGCGGATCCGCGCGGACCTCCCGCCGAAGTCCGAGCGGCCGACGGCCGTGCGGGTCACCCTCGGCGACGGGCAGTTCTGGACCTACCACCTGAACCGCCCGGGGTACTGGCTGGCCGACACGCGCCCGCTCGCCGCGAACGACGCCGTCGGGAGCGAGACCTGGGACGGGCTCTGGGGCTCGGTCGGCTACGGGACGATGGCGGAGGCCGACCCCGACGTCATCCTCCACCTGTGGGGAGTGACGCCCCGTTACGAGATGGCGTCGGTCCAGGATCGCCTCCGCTCGCACCCCGTCGGGAGCGATCTGACCGCCGTGCAAAACGACCGCGTCTACGCCCAGGGGATGCGCTACCAGGGGCCGCTGATGAACCTCTTCCAGATCGAGAGAACGGCGAAGCAGCTCTACCCCGACGTCTTCGGCGAGTGGCCCGGCTACACGGACGGCGAGGCGTACCCCGAGATACCGCCGAGGGAGCGCCTCTTCGATCGGTCCCGTGTCGCCGAGATCGTCACCGGGGCGTAGCGGACCCAGGCGGCACCGAGCGGACGCCACGCTTTTGCGGCGACCCGCCCTACGGGTCGGAGATGACAGACGGTGCGAAGATCGCAGACGTCGGCGACGTGCCCGAGTCCGGGTCGTATCTCTTCACTGCGGAGGACGCCTTCACGAACGAGACCGAACTCATCCTGGTGCGGTGCGAGGAGGAGCCGGGGATCGCCGCCTGGCCCAACACCTGCACGCATCAGGAGCAGGCGTTCGACCGCGGCGACGGCGCGGCGATGCGCGACGGACAGATCATCTGCCCGCGCCACGGGTCGCTGTTCGACGCCTGCGACGGCGGCTGCGACAACGGCCCGGCCGCCGGGACGGAGCTTCCGGAGATCGAGATCACCGTCGAGGACGGCGAAATCTATCTGACCGACGATAATTATGCGTACCAGCACGACGGCGGCACGGGCGGCGACGGGCCGGGGTCGTCGTCGCACATCTCGTTTTGAATCGGCGGCGCAGCGTACGCCGCGCGGAAGGGAACGTCAGAACACGCTGCTACCGGGCAGCAGGTCGCGGTGGCAGGCCCGACACGCGGTGAAACCGTGCTTCTCGAAACACCGCGTCTCGGACTCGCACAGCTCACACGTCGTGAACTCCCCGACTCGCGGTCCGGTGCTCACGGACTTCCGGTACGGACTGATCGAACTGCTCTTGCTCCGCGTCCGCGACGAACCTAACATCTCGTACGTGACGGTTGCGTTCGTAGACGTATAACCCTGTTTTGATATGAAAGATGATCTTAAGATAAGTACTCGCGACCGGGTTCCCGTCGGACGCAGACCGCCGAGGCGCGCCCGCTGACTGCCGGGATCGCTTACTCGGCTTCGAGTTCGATCGCCGGGCGGAACGGCACGGCCTGCTTCCGGGCCTCGACGTCGTCGCCCTCCTTCTCGACGACGACCTCGGCGTCGAACTCCCGGCCGAGGAAGTCGGCGGCGCGCTCGTAGGCCCCGGCCTCGTCGAGGGCCGCGAGGGCGTCGAGGTCGGCGTCCTCGCGGCCGCGCGCGAACTCGATGAGTTCGCCGACCAGGTCGTTGACGGCGTCGCCGCGCTCGCGGAGGTCCGGGTCCTGCATCACTTCGCCCATCACCGCGCCTTGGTCGGCGCCGACGTCGGCGACGGCGCCGAAGACGTCGTGCTTCCAGTCGGCGGCGACGGTGATCCGGATGCGGTCGGGATCGGCCTCCGGGACGTCCTCGTCGGCGTTCTCCAGCGACTGCTGGATGCCCTGGACGTCCTCGACGAGCCGCTCGATCTGCGTCTCGGCGACCTCGATCTCGCGGTCGAGGAGGGCGGCCTCGACCTCCGGCCACGGGGCGTCCTCGGCGGGCGTGCCGGTCAGCCGCTCGTGGAGTTCGTTCGCCAGGAAGGGCACGAACGGCGCCAGGAGGCGCAGGCGCGTCTCGGCGACCTCGCGGAGCGTCCACCGGGCCGCGGGGCGGGTGAGGTCCGTCCGTCGGCGGTACCACCGGAGATCCTCCTCGAAGTCGTAGAAGGCGGCCTGGCTCGCCGTCCGGGTCTCCGAGCCCTCCATCGCGTCGGTGACCTTCGCGACCGTGCGCTGGAGCCGCGAGAGGAGCCAGCGGTCCGCGGTGTCGAGGTCGGGTCGCTCCTCGGGGCCGGGCTCGTCTACGACGTCCCGGACGCGGTTCCAGAACCGCTCCAGTTGATTCCGGACGGAGGCGACCTGCTCGGCGCGCCAGTCGTAGTCCTGCCAGGGCTCCGCCGAGTTGAGGAGGAAGAAGCGGACCGTGTCGGCGCCGTACTCCTCGATGGCGTTGCCGGGGAGGACGACGTGACCCTTCGAGGAGGACATCTTCTCGCCCTCCAGCAGGCCCATCCCCATAATGACGATCCCCTCGGGCCACTGGTCGGGGTCGAACAGCTCGGCGTGGTGGAAGAGATAGAAGGTGAGGTGATTGGAGATGAGGTCGTTCGCGGAGAAGCGGTAGCTGACGGGGTACCAGTAGAGCCACTCCGAGCGGAGCTCCAGCGCCCGCTCGTCGGGGTCGTCGACCGCGTCGGGGCCGTAAAAGAGCGCGTCGAAGAACTCCCGGTCGAGGTCCTCGACGGGGATCTCAGCAAGTCGGTGGGCGATCGTGTAGTACGCCATGTAGATCGTCGAGTCCGACAGCGGCTCGATGACGAAGTCCTCGTCCCACGGCAGGCGGGTGCCGAGCCCGTAGTTCCGGATGCACGGCCACTCGTTGAGCCAGTCGATCGTGTGGTCGTACTCGCCGCGGGTGTTCTCCGGGATCGCCTCCATCTCCGCGACGGCGTCGTGGGCGAGCTGCTTCCAGTCCTCGTCGTTGTAGCGGAGGAACCACGTGTCCTGCTCGGCGACGACGACGTCGCCGCCGCACCGGCAGACGACCTCCTCGGAGAACTCCTGCATCGTCCCGAAGGCGCCCTCGTCGCGGTAGGCGTCCTTGAAGCGCCCGCGGACGTCCTCGACGACCTCGCCTGCGAACTCGCCGTACTCGTCGTTCAGTTTCCCTCTATGGAACTCGCTGTTGTAGAGCTCCTTCGTCGCCGCCTCCAGATCGGGGTCGGCGCTCGATTCAATGCCCGCCTCCTCGACGGCGGTCTCGGCCGGGATCTCGCCGTAGCCCTCGATCGAGAGGATCGGCACGGGCTCGATCGCGTCGACGTCGGCGGGGTCGATGCCGTACTCACGCATCCGCTCGTCGTCTTCCTTCGCCTCCCGGAGCGCGACGTAGTCGTCGGGCGAGTGGGCCGGCACCGACATCACGACGCCCGTGGCGTTCTCGGCGTCGACGAAGTCGGCGGGGAGGACGAGCACCTCGTCGCCGGTGATCGGGTTCGCCACGCGCTCGCCGACGAGGTGTTCACCGGAGACGGTCCGTTTGGGGACGACCTCGTGACCCTGGAGCTGGAGCTTTTCCACCGCCGGCGCGGAGACGAACCACTCCTCGTCGTCGACGTCGGCGATCACGTAGTCGGCGTCGGGGTCGATGTAGGCGTTCGTGACCCCGCGGACGGTCTCGGGCCGGAGCGTCGCCATCGGGACGACCGTGTCGCCGTGGCCGAAGCGGATGAGGGTGTACTCCTGGAACTCGGCCTCCTCGCCTTCCAGCAGGTCGTGGGTCGTGACTGGCTGTTCCTCGTTGGTGCAGTACTTCACGGGGTGGAGGCCTTTCTCCAGGCGACCGCGGTCCCGCAGCGTCTCGTACTGCCAGGTGACGAACTTCGAGTAGCGGTCGTCGTTGGTGGTGAACTCCCGCCGCCAGTCGATCGAGAGCCCGAGGTCCTTCATCCCCTTCTTGTAGTGGTCCTCGATGAAGTGGCGGGCGTAGCCCATCGGGGTTTCGAGGTCCTGGAGAGTGTCCTCGGCGACGTTGTAGGTGTCCCGAAGCACCGACAGTTGCTCTTCTTCGCCCTTCTTCAGGCGCTCGACCGCGCCGATGATCGGCGTGCCGGTGACGTGCCAGGCGATCGGAAAGAGGACGTTGTCGCCGCGCTGGCGGCGGTACCGGGCGTAGACGTCGGGGACGGTGTAGGTGCGGGCGTGGCCGATGTGCATCCCGCCGCTGGGGTAGGGATACGGGACCGTGATGAACGTCGGGTCCTCGTCGGCCTCGGCGGGGTCGGCCTCGTACCGACCCTCCTCGGCCCACCGCTCGCGCCAGCGCGCTTCGAGTTCCTGCGGGTCGTACTCGTCCATACCTGTTCCCTGACGACGCCGGCGTAAAATATCTCCTAACTCCGCCGCGCCGAACGGACAACGCTAAGGCCGCCGCCGGACGCCTTCGGGTATGCACGCAGACGCGGTCGTCCTCGACATCGACGGCGTCCTCGTCGACGTCGCCGACTCCTACCGGCGCGCGATCGTCGAGTCCGTCGAGCGGGGGTATGGAAAGACGATCGACCGCGAGGACGTCCAGTTCTTCAAGGACGCCGGCGGCTTCAACAACGACTGGGACGTGACCTACGCGGCGGCGCTGTACGTCCTCGTCGACGAGCGGCGCCCCCTCGACCTCGACGCCTTCGCCGACCGGATCGAGGCCGCAGGCGGCGGCCTCGACGCCGCCGAGTCCGTCGCCGAGGCGCACCTCGACGGCGAGGCGTGGGAGGCCGTCCGCGCCGAGTGGGACCGCGAGGGCCTCCGGGACGTCTTCCAGGCGCTCTACCTCGGCGCGGACCTCTATCGCGAGCTCGAAGGCGGCGAGCCGCCGGTCGAGACCGCGGGCTACATCCACGACGAGCCGGTGCTCGTCGAGCGTGAGACGCTCGACCGACTCGGCGAGCGAGCCGAGGTGGGCGTCCTTACGGGCCGGCCGGCCGCCGAGGCCGACATCGCCCTGGAGCGCGCCGGGCTCTCGGTCCCCGCGGACCACCGCTTCACGATGGACGACTGGGAGGAAGGAAAGCCGCACCCGAACGCGCTGACGACGCTCGCGGCGCGCTTCGGCGCCGACGCGGTCGCGTTCGCCGGCGACACCCTCGACGACGTGAAGACCGCCGTCAACGCCGCCGAGGCGGACCCCGACCGGACGTACCACGGGATCGGCGTCCTCACCGGCGGGCTGACGGGCGAGTCCGGCCGGGAGGCGTTCGAGGCCGCCGGCGCCGCGGCCGTGGTCGACTCCGTGAACGGCCTCCCGGATCTGTTGTTCGGAGAGTGAGGCCGACACCGACGCCGACGCCGAAAGGGGCCACCGCACGCGACGAGTAGGCTTATCTTCCCGGTGGCCGACGGTCCGACGATGGACGCGCTCCGACTCGAACGGCTCGCCTGGGCGGTCGTCTTCGCCGCCGTCGTCGCGGTCTTCGGGACCCTGCTCGTCGTCCCCGACCCGACCGGGGCGGTGGCGGCCGGCGTCGCCCTCGTGGTCTTCGCCGTCGTCAGCGTGCTCGCCGCGCGCTTTGCGCTCGGGTCGATCCCCCGCGACGCGGTCGTCGGCGACCAGACCGCCCGGTATCTCGCCTTCTTCGTCGTCGCGCTCGCGCTGCGGGTCGCGTTCGGCGCGCTCGGCTTCGGCGGGTTCGCGGGCGCCGCCGTCGCCTTCGGCGCCGCGTGGCTCGCGGCGATGTGGGGCGAGCGCCTGAATCCGAAGCGCTGGGGCGAACGCGGGGAGGGCGCCGCGTGAGCGGGGAAGACGCGAGCGGCGGAGACCGACCCGACGGACCCGAGGCGGACGGAGCGAGCGCCGCGGGGAGCGACGGCGGATTCGAACGCGGCGTCGCCCACCACTTCCTCCGGTTCGTCTCCGTCGTCCTCGCGGTCGACGCGCTCGGACTGGGCGTGTGGTGGCTTCTACCTCCGGAGGCGTCGATCCGAACGGTCGTGCTCGTCGGGACGCTGATCGTCGCTCCGCTGCTTGGGCTCCTGCTCGTGTACGCGCCCACGGTGTCGCGGTCGCGAGCGCGGAGTTGATGCTGTCGGACACAAGTCTGTGAAGAATTTCGCCGTCCGGGGCGGCGAATATCTTGAAACAGGTGTGTCCGACAGTATGAGGGGCTTCCGACACCGGTAGGCGTCCCCGCACACCCAATCCTTTAGCGGGTCGCCGCCGACCCCTCGGTATGCGAATCGCACTGCTCGGCGGGACCGGCGACGTCGGCGAGGGGCTGGCGCTCCGGTGGGCCTACCACTCCGACCACGACGTCGTGGTCGGCTCCCGCGACCCCGACGACGCGCACGACGCGGCCGACAGGTACGAACGCGCGGTCGCCGACCACGGCCGCGAGCGGAAGATCACGGGCTTCGAGAACGCGATGGCGGCCGACCGCGCCGAGGTCGTCGTCCTCTGTGTGCCGCCGTACCACGTCGCCGACACGGTCGAGTCGATCGAAGGGAGCCTCGACGACGGCGACGTCCTCGTGACGCCCGCCGCGGGGATGAAGCGCGACGACGACGGCTTCCACTACCACCCGCCGAGCGCCGGCAGCGTGACCGCCCTCGTCGCCGACGCCGCGCCCGACGGCGTCCCCGTCGTCGGCGCCTTCCACAGCCTCGCGGCCGGCCGCCTCGCCGACCTCGACGCAGAACTGGGCGTTGACACGCTGGTGATCGGCGACGACGCGGACGCGAAGTCGCGCGTGGCGGGCCTCGCAGAGGACATCGACGGCCTCCGCGCGCTCGACGCCGGCGGGCTCGCGAACGCCCCGGAGGTGGAGTCGCTGACGCCGCTCCTCGTCAACGTCGCCCGCGAGAACGACGGCCTCGGCGACCTCGGGGTCTCGTTCCGGTAGAATCAGAACCGATCGCGGAGCTCCACGCGGAGGTCGTCGAGGTCGCGGTCCTCCATCGCGAGCAGGACGAGCAGGTGGTAGACGAGGTCGGCGCTCTCGGCCAGCAGCTCCTCGTCGTCGCCGTCCTTCGCCGCCAGGATCGTCTCTGTCGTCTCCTCGCCGAGCTTCTCTAAGACGGCGTTTTGCCCCTTCTCGTGGGTGAAAAGCGAGGCCGTGTAGGAGCCCTCGGGGAGCGTCTCCTTCCGGTCTTGGATCGTCGCGAAGAGCTCGTCGAGCACCTCCGCCGGCGGCGTGTCCGAGTCCATACGGGTGCGTAGGTCGGCCTCGGGGGAAGAATCGTCCGGTTCGGCGGGCGATCCGTGGCGGACGGCCGGGGCGAACGACCGATTCAGGCCGGGTGGACCGTGATCCGCTCCTTCCGGTCGATCGCCTGCTCCAGTTCGTCGGCGATGGCGCTGCCGCGCGAGACCTGGATGTCGCCGCCGCGGCCCACCGTCGCGGTGAAGAGGTACTCGCCGTCGGCGCGGATCTCGACCGTCTCGCCGACGTGTTCGTCCATCCGGATGACGACGTGCCGGGAGGTGACCTCGGGCGTGACGACGATCCCGTCGTCGCCGCCCGAGCCGCCGGCACCCGCGCCGGCGCCAGCCCCTCCGGCACCACCGGCACCCCCGCGAGAGGGCTTCTCGTCGTGGGTCCGGACGTCGATGTCGATCCCCAGGCGGTCCTCGACGTCGGAGATCCGCCCGCCGCCCTTGCCGATCACGTAAGAGATGTCGTCCTCCTCGACGTAGACGACGGCCTCGTTCTGACTCTTGAGTTCGACGTCGACGTGCCCCCGGGCGATCGAGCGGATCTCGCGTTCGATCTCCTGGCGAGCCAGGCGGTCGACGCCCGTCTCGCTCGCCCCCTCGTCGTCGCCGAGCGGGACGGTGATGACCTGGCGGTTGAAGGTGTAGATCTCGTACTCCGGCTTTCCGGTCTCGAAGTCCGCGACCTGGATGACCGGCCGCGCGAGGTCCTCGGCGGTGAGGCCCTCGGGGACTTTCACCTCGGTCGTGACGTCGTAGACGGTGTCGACGCGGCCGTCCTCGATGTAGACCACGGTGTCGACGACCTGCGGGATCATCCCGAGTTCGACGCGGCCGACCAGCCGCTGGAGGGCGTCGATCGCGCGGGTGGCGTGGACGACGCCGACCATCCCGACGCCCGCCAGCCGCATGTCCGCGAAGACGCCGAAGTCCTTCGTCTTCCGGACCTCGTCGTAGATGGTGTAGTCCGGGCGGACCAGGAGAAGGGAGTCGGCGGTCTTTTCCATATCGCCGCCGAGCGCGGTGTACTGGGTGACGTCGGGGCCGACCTGGAGGTCGCGGGGCTTTTCCATCGTCTTCACCGCGTAGTCGGCGTCGGTGAGGAACTCCGCGACCGCCTGGGCGAAGGTGGACTTCCCGGCACCGGGCGACCCCGAGATGAGGACGCCGCGCTGGCGTTCCTTCAGTCGGTCCCGGAGCTCGTCGGCGAACTCGTAGTCGTCGAGGTCGGTCTTGACGATCGGGCGGACCGCCGTGATCTCGATGCCGTCGGCAAAGGGCGGCCGCGCGACCGCGATGCGGTAATCGCGGAACTGGACGATGCTCATCCCCGGCTCGGAGAGTTCGAGGAAGCCCTCGGAGCTCGTGCGGGCGGTCTCCTCGATGTCGTCGGCCCACTCCTTCATCTGAGCTTCGTCTGTGACCTCGTCGCGGATGGTCTGGTAGGACATCTCGCCGATGGCGCCGCGCTTGGCCTTCGGTCTGGTGCCCGTCTTGAGGTGGACCGACATCGTCTGCTCGTCGAAGAACTCCTCGATGACGAGGCCGCCGGAGCCGCGGACGCGCGGCTCGACGTACTCGACGTCGAGGCCCTTCGCCTTCGCGACCTCCGACTGGACGACGTCGCTCGTCAGGAGCGTCGCGTCCTCGTCCTCTGCGACCTCTCGGATGAGCGCGTCGACGTCGCCCTCGTGGGCGCCGGTGGCCTCGCTCGGCTTGGTCCGCCGGCCGACGTAGCGGACGGTGACGTCGCCGTCGTCCGCGAGCCCGGCGAGGCGCTGGAGCTCTTCGAGCCCGGCCCAGCCGGTGTCGAAGCCGTCGTTGGCCTGCGACTCGAGTTCGCCGACGACGGCCTCGGGGACCAACACAGTCCCGCCCTCGCCCGACTCGACCCGCTCGGACACGCGACCGTCGACGACCGCGCTCGTGTCCGGCACTATCTTCATATCACCGCGTTCGCCCGGCGGACGGATAAGGGTATAGACTGGGACTCGAAAGAGCGCGGAACGGTCCCTCCGAGATCAGTCGTCGGCGGACGCCGGCGCGGCGATCCCGTCGCCGTCGCCGAACTCGAAGCCGCCGAGGGAGTCGGCCGCGTCCGTGCGGTGCTCTTCGAGGACCTCGAAGGCCCCGACGAGGCCGTCGAGGCCGTTCGCCCGGTCGGAAAGCGTCGCGGCCTGGTCGTCGAGTTCGTGGAGCGACTCGGACTGCTCGGCGGCGTCGTCGACCGCGGCGGCCGTCTGCGCCGTGGTCTCCTCGGCGATGTTCGCGACCTCGTCGACGCGCGCGGAGACGTCCTGTGCGGACTGGGCCTGCTGGTCTGTGGCGTCGCTCACCTCGCGGATGGAGGCGTCGATCCCCTCGATGTCGTCGACGATGGACTCGAACTCCGCGATCGCCTCCGAGACCGTATCGACGCTTGATTTGACCTGCTGGTCGGTCTCGCGCACGGTCGCGAGCGTCTGCTCGGAGCGGGCGGTGACCTCCTCGATGAGCGTCGAGACCTCCTCGGCCGAGTCGCGGGTCTCCTCGGCCAGATCCTTGACCTCCTGGGCGACGACGCCGAAGCCGTCGCCCGCGTCGCCGGCGTGGGCCGCCTCGATCGAGGCGTTGATCGCCAGCAGATTGGTCTGGGAGCCGATCTCGTCGATGAACGCCGCGATCTCGTCGATCTCCTCGATCTGGGCGGCGAGCTCCTCGACGGCCGCGGCCGTCTCCTCGATCTGGGTCTCGACCGTGTCGAGTTCGTCCATCGCGCTCGTCGCGACGTCCCGGCCCGCGCGGCCGCGCTCGGCGGCGCGCTCGGCCGAGCCCGCGACCTCGTCGGCGGAGGCGGCGATCTCCTCGACCGTCGCCGAGAGGGTCGAGAGCTCGGAGGCGACGGTCCCGAGGTGGTCGGCCTGCTCGTCGGCGCCGGCCTCGATCTCGTCGACCGCGGCCGCGACCGCCTCGCTCGACTCGGTCGCGCGCTCGACGTGCCGCTGGGCCTCGTCGCTCATCGCGGCGACCTGGTCGGCGAACGCTTGGACGTCCGCGATCGTCTCCGAGAGCGTCCGGACGAACTCGTTGTACGAGCGGGCGACCTCGCCGTAGCGGTCGTCCTCTTCGGCCAGTTCCTCGGCGGGCATCAGCACCGTGAGGTCGCCCTTCCGAGCGCGCTCTGTAGCCTCGGCGAAGGCGTCGACGAGCCGCTGGAGCGCCCGCGTGTGAGTCGTCAGGTCCGTTGCCATCCGGCCGAGCGAATCGCCGAACGCGCCCGGGAGCCGCTCGTCGAGGACCGGATCGTCGAAGTCCCGGTCGGCCATCGCCGTCGCCTGGGCGGAGACCAACCGGAGGTGGTCGTGCATATCGGCGAAGTCGTCGACGAGCTGTGCCACCTCGTCGTCGCCGTCGGTCTCGGGCGGCGGCGTCGAGAGGTCGCCGGCGGCGACCGCGGCGGCCGACGTCGAGAGCGCGTCGATCGGCTCGACGACGTCCCGGCGGACGACCAACACGGTGTTCAGAAACGCTACGAGCGCCGCAAACAGGAGGCCCAGGGACAAGAGCGTCTGGGTCCCGCCGCTCGTGACGAGCGGCAGGCCGGCCTGGGCGATCGAGATGCCGAACTGGATCCCGACGGCGGTGAGCATCTTCCGAGCGACCGACCGGGAGACGCCGAGGACGTCCATCGTCCCCCACAGGAGCCGTTCGTACGATTCGAGGAGCATACGAAGTCGATGCCGACGGGCATCTATAAGACCACGATCCGTTTTCAGTTTCCGATAACGCGAAGAGGCGAGAATCGGTAGACGATATTAATGTTCGCGTTCGAAAATCGAATTTGATATTTTCTCAAAATACGGCCGCCGGTCCGTCGCGGTCGGACGGCTACCGCTCCTGGTACCAGGACGCGAACTTCGCGAAGGCGCGGCCGCGGTGGGAGACGGCGTTCTTCGCCTCGGCGCTCATCTCGGCGAAGGTCGTCCCGTCGTGCTCGAAGATGGGGTCGTAGCCGAAGCCGCCGTCGCCGCGCGGTTCGACGATCCGTCCCCGGACGGATCCGGTGAACAGCTTCACCGGGAGGGGGTCGTCGGCGTCGTCCGCGTCATCGTCGGCCCCGACGGCCGCGGCCGCCGCGCGGTCCTCGCGGTCGACGGGGTCGGGGGTCGCGTCGAAGGCGTCGCCGTCGCAGTACGCCAGCACGCAGCGGAACGACGCCCGGCGCGGGGCGTCGATCTCGCGTGCGACGAGCCGCTGGACGGTCTCGATCCCCAGCGTGTGCTCGACGAAGGCCGAGTACGGGCCAGGAAAGCCGTCGAAGCCCTCGACGAACAGGCCGGCGTCGTCGACGAGGACCATCTCGCCGGCGTGGCGGTACGCCTCGCGGGCGCCCCGGGCGGCGATCGGGCCCAGTTCCGCGGCCTGGATCTCGGTGTAGTCGTAGTTCAGTTGCTCGACCGCGTCCAGGTACTCGCGCGCCTCCCGCACCTTGCCGGAGTTGGTCGTGACGTAGCGGAGCATTCGCCTGTACTGGCCGGCGTCGGGAGAAAGTCCCGTCGGTTCGCGCTCCGATTCGGTGCTCCGGTAACGCAGAGCGGGTCGAAGGTACCGAAAATCAGTCGACGATGACCTCGACCGGTCCCTCGTCCTCGTCGTCTTCGGTCTCGGCGCTCCCGCCGGACTGCTGTTCCTGCCAGAGGAGCGCCCCGACGACGACGAGGGCGATCCACGACCGCCAGTTCGCGAGGTTGAGGGTGTAGCCGATGCCGAACGGCTTCTTCACGAGCATCCCCTCGCCCGGCTGCCAGTACGACGAGAGGAGTCGGCCGATCGACGGCCGCTCGAAGTTGTACGGGATCCCGAGAATCTCGCCCTGTTTCGGTTTGTCTGCCATACCGACGGGTACGCCGGGCGGTAATAAATCGTTTTGGCATCCGAATACGGTCTGGCGGTCGCCCGGCGCGAGCGTTTATATACGAACGGGCGGCCAGCGGCCGTGTGATCTGACCGACGCCCCCGCGTCGTCAGCGGTCGTTCGGCACAGCGACGCGGGGAACGACGAGAGCGACCGTGCCGACTGTTTGCCACAACACGAGCTCGAAACGCCCGCAGGAGCTACTGGTACCGACCGCGGCCCTCGACGTCGCGGAGTCGCTGTCGGACGGCGTCGTCGCCGACCGCGGCGTAGCCGGCCTCGAACGCCTCCAGCAGCGGCGCCGGGTCGGCGCCGGTGCCCGCGACGCTCTGCTCGAAGACGTGGAGGTCCATCGCGTGGTCCTCGACGTGGCCCGTGTGGTAGCCGAGGCCGAAGTCGATCAGGTACGTCCGCGCGTCGCCGACGCGGACGTTCCGGGTCGTCGGGTCGCCGTGGACGAACCCCGCGCCGTGGATCGTCGCGAGGTGCCGCCCGACGTCGCGGCAGCGATCGGCGGTGAGCGCCGCCGCCAGGTCGTCGTCGCCGACGCGCTGGAAGACGAGCGTTCCCTCGGCCGGATCGACGTCGTAGACGACTGGCGTGGGGACGCCGGCGCGCCGCGCGGCGCTCGTGAGCCGCGCCTCCGCGCGTGTCCGTTCAGCCCGGAGCCGGTCGTCCAGCGCCGGGTGTCGGTACGCCTTCGGCACGCGCTCTTTCACCACGCGGTCCGCCTCGATCGTGACGACCGCCTCCGCACCGCGGATGGTTCCGGCCACCGCTGGGTCGCGGACGATCGACTCCGCGTCGCTGCGCCAGGTCACCGGCACCTCGTCCGGCCGGAAGTCCGGGTCGACCGACGAGTCGGGGATTGAGAGCGTGTCGCCCGCGGCGTACATCTTCGCGCCGAGCACGGCGATCATCCCCGCGTTGTCGCGGAGGAACCGCGGATCGGGCGCGTAGAAGTCCGCCCCGCGCTGCTCGCACATCGATTCGAGCATCTCGCGGAGCCGGCGGTTCTGTCCCACACCGCCGCCGAGGACGAGCTCGTCGGTCCCGGTGAGCGACAGCGCCCGCTCTGCGACCTCGGTGAGCATCGCGAAGATCGTCTCCTGGAGGCCGGCGCAGACGTCCTCGACGGGGACGCCCTCGTCGACCGCGTCCTTCGCGGCGGACATAATCCCCGAGAAGGAGAAGTCCATCCCCTTCACCACGTACGGGAGATCGTAGTACTCGCCGTCGGCGGCGCGACGTTCCACCTTGGGTCCGCCGGGGTGGGACCAGCCCAGGTGTCTGGTGAATTTATCGATCGCGTTGCCGACGCCGGTGTCCATCGTCTCGCCGAGGATCCGGTAGCGGCCGTCGTGGTATCCCAGGAGATGGGCGTTCGCGCCCGAGGCGTTCAGACACACGGGCGAGTCGAAGCCGGACTGGTGGCGTCCGATCTCCAGGTGCGCCACCATATGGTTGACGCCGACGAGCGGGACCGACAGCGTGCCAGCCAGCGACCGCGCCGCGGTGCCGACGACGCGGAGGCACGGCCCCAGTCCCGGGCCGCGCGAGAACGCGACGGCGTCGATATCGAGACCCGGACCGTCGCTCGTCTCGTCGGCGTGATCGAGGATCGCCGAGACGACCTCGGGAATCGCCGAGCCCATATGCTCGGCGGCCTCTCGGGGGTGGATCCCGCCGCTCTCGGGCTGGTAGGCGTCGGATTCGATGACGACCGCCTCGGTCTCGGTGTCGTAAAGCGCGGCGCTGGCGGCCCAGGCGGTGCCTTCGATCCCGACGACGCGCATCGAAAAGAGCGTTCGCTACGGCCGACTCAGGCCTCTTCGGCCTCGGCGTCGGCGCCCTCGTCCGCCTCGATCTTGTTCCGGTCGAGCATGTAGTCCTGCTCGATGTCGCGGGCGAAGTCCGGCGACTCGTAGACCTTCGCGTAGCCGACGGTCTTCCGCATCCCGAACTTCGTGTCGAGCTCGTGGATGACGACCTCGTCGGAGTCCTTGTTCAGCTTCGCTGCGAGGCTGTCGCGGACCGAGAGCCGCGACGGCGTCGCCTCTTCGTGAACGATCTCGAACCGGACGTCGGACCGATGCAACATCGGGTTCCCGTCCTCGGAGATAATGTCGATTTCCATGGTTCAGTTGTTCTACCATCCAGCCGAAAGGAGTAAAAGGATTTCGAAGGCCCGACTCGGGCGCGAAATCGGCTGAGACGTCGGAAACGGACGGTCGTATCGGCTTCGACTCCGAGGGGGCCGGGACTCACTCGGCGAGGCCGAGCGCCGCGAGCGCGCCGTCGACGTCGCCGTCCATCTCGGCGAGGAGCGACCGCATCTCGGCTTTCGCCTCGGACGTGACCGCGACGGCGACCATCCCCTCGCCGGGCTGGCCGTAGACGACCGTCGCGCCCTCGGGGGCGACGAGCACCGCCGGGAGCGTCGCGAGGTCCTCCTCCCCGTCGACGACGATGGTGACGGGCTCGGGGTCGGCGACCGCGTCGGCCAGCGCGGCGAGGAGCGCCTCCGAGAGCGTGCCCGGTTCGTTGGCGACCTCGCGCCGGTGCTCGGGGTCGGCGAGGGCGTCCCGGATCTCGGCGTCGACTTCCTCGCGCTCGGTCCGGCCGTCGACCAGCGCGACCGCGGGGACGTGGCCGGCCTCCCGGAGGTGGTAGGTGACGACGTCGCCGACGGCGACGATGGGGCGTCCGGATTCGGAGAGCAGCCGCTCGGCGTCCTCGTAGACGGGGCCGAACGGCTCCTTGAACGAGCTCCGCAGGCTCGCGGGCAGCGAGAGCATCCGTGTCTCAGCGGACCTTCAGCGCGTAGCCGCCGGGCTCGTTGACGTTCATCTCCTCGGCGATCTCCGAGCGCTCGGGGTGCGTGATGACGACGTAACCCGCCCAGTCCTCGGTGAGGCTGCTCGACCCGCAGTTCTCACACGCCTGCGCGTCGGCGTGGTTGATGTAGTGGCACTCCCGGCAGGCGAGACGGGACTCCGCCATCTATTCGCCCTCCGCGCCGGTCGTCGCCGTGTTGGCCTGGCGGTCCGCCTCCAGCCAGCCGTGCTTGCCGAGGCCGGGCTGCTTGGCGGTGAGGCCGATCTTCGAGTCGCGGGGGTTGCGCTCGTCGATGCTCTTTGTCACGACGCGGACCCGGACCGAGTCGCCGACGCCGAGCGTGCGGTTCGACTCGGTGGAGGCGAGCTGTTGGTTCTCGCCGTCGTAGGCGAGGTACTCGTCGGAGATCTGCGAGACGTGGAGCAGCCCGTCGACCGGCCCGATGCCGACGAAGGCGCCGAACTCGACGACCTCGACGACCTCGCCGTCGACGACCTCCTGCATCGAGGGGTCGAAGGTGATCGCGTCGAACTCCGCCTCGTAGTAGACGCCGGCGCGGCCGGGGAGCACCGTCCCCTCGCCGATGTCGTGGACGTCGACCACGCTGACGACGCTGCCGACGTCTTCGTCCATCCGTCCTTCGAGCTTGTCCTGCAGGAGCCGTTTGACCCGCTGCGGCGTCACGTCCGCGAGGTGCTCTGGCGGCACCTCGACTGTGTCTGTGAGTCGTACCCGTTTGTACATACGTTATGGTTCTGTTATCTCCAATGTGTTTCGCCCCCTTAAACCGATTACGCGAACGCCGCGTTCGAGCAACCGGTCGCGGAGCGGCCTGTCGTTGGTGAGCGCGTAGTCGCCTTCCGCCTCGGCGAGTTCGACGACGGCGTCGTCGGCGTACGACTGCCCGGTCTCGACGATCCGGCACCGCGAGACGAGGTCCCGACCGACGCTCGCGGCCGTCGCCTCCGTCCCGTTCCCGGATTCGGCGAGCGTCTCTAGCTCGGCGACGACCGAGCGGGGAACGGCCAGGTCGGCGTCGGCGCCGACGAGGCGGTCGAGCTCGTCGAAGACGCGAACGTCGAGTTCGACCGGCATCATCAGCGCGTTCGTGTCGAGTATCACCGTCGTCATCTCCTGTGTCTGCTATCGTGCGCTATCGTGCGTCGCCGACGCGACCCGCCGTCTGGCCGCTCACTGGAGCGTCCCGACGCCGATGAGCCGCCAGCGCGCGCCGACGCGTCGGTTGATCGCGATCTTCGCGCCCGACTCGGCGCAGACGGGGCGCTTCAGCGCCACCTCGGCCTCGTCCGAGCGGGCGCTCGTGACCGAGCCGACGGTCGTGGCGGTCCCGACGGTGAGCATCAGCGGCTCGCCCGTCGAGATCTCCTCGACGCTCCCCTCGTCCTCGCCGACGATGCGGTCGAGCAGTTCGACGTCCATCGTGAACTGCTCGCGCGTGGGCGGTAGCGTCCCGGGCTCGCCCGCGACCTGTCCGGCGAGGGCGTCGCCCTTCGTGAGGCTCGGGTCGAGGCCCGTGCCGATGCCGCAGAGGCCGCCGGGGCGGACCTCCTCGACCGACTGGCCGCCGGCCTGCAGCGAGCGGATCTCGGTCTCGATCGGCTGCCACTCCGAGGAGCCGCCCTCCTCGACCTCGCGGCCGGGGCGGAGTTCGAGCTCCTCGTCGACCGAGAGCTTGCCCTGCACGACGGAGCCGCCGACGACGCCGCCGGAGAGGTCCTCCCACGTCGTTCCGGGGCGGTTGATGTCGAACGAGCGGGCCGCGAAGAGCCGCGGGTCCTCGGTCTCGTCGCGCTCGGGCGTCGGGATCTCCCGCTCGATCGCGTCGATCAGGAGGTCGATGTTCACTTCCTGCTGTGCGCTGACGGGGACGATCGGCGCGTCCTCGGCGACGGTCCCGGAGACGAACTCCTGAATCTGCTCGTAGGACTCGACGGCGCGCTCGCGGTCGACGAGGTCGATCTTGTTCTGCGCGATGACGATGTTATCGATGCCGATGATGTCCAGCGCCATCAGGTGCTCTTCGGTCTGGGCCTGCGGGACGTCCTCGGTCGCGCTCACGACGAGGACGGCGCCGTCCATGATCGCCGCGCCCGAGAGCATCGTCGCCATCAGCGTCTCGTGGCCCGGCGCGTCGACGAACGAGACCGTTCTGAGTACCTCCGTCTCCTCGCCGTCGGGGCCGGTCTCTTCGACCGTGTAGCACTCCGGCGCGTCGACGCCGGGAACCGTCCGGAACGTGGCGTCCGCGTAGCCGAGGCGGATGGAGATACCGCGCTTCATCTCCTCGGAGTGCTGGTCCGTCCACGAGCCGGACAGCGCCTGCACGAGCGTCGTCTTCCCGTGGTCGACGTGCCCGACGAGTCCGATGTTCACCTCCGGTTGTTGTGTTTGTTGTGTCACCATTGACCTCCTAGAGAGTAATCTTGGGTGCAATTCGCCGCGAGCGACTGATAAAGTTGCTGTTCTCGCCTCGTGCGGCGTTCTACGCGGGATCCCTCGCTCCCCGGGAGCGACGCTGTGAGCCGCGGTTTCCCCGTCAGTCCGAGAGCGCGCGTTCGAGGCTCGTCGCGACCGCTCGGGCCTTCCCCGCGAGCGGCTCGGAGACGGTCCCCGACGCGACCGCGGCGTCGAGTTCGTCGTCGTCGACGCGCTCGACCGTCCCGTCGGGGCGCTTGACCACGTCGACGTGGAGGTCGACGTACCGGACCGCGTCGGGGAAGCACTCCACGGGCGTGCAGACGTTCACGTAGGTCCCCTTCGATGCCCCGTCCTCGCCGCGGTAGACCGTCGGGTACCACCAGCGGCCCTCGCGGAACTTCGTCAGCGCCGTGTCGCCGGGCTCGCGCGAGGTCCCGAGCGCGTCGTAGGTGCCGCTGCTTTCGAGGGTGCGCTCGACCGCGACGGTGCCGTCGCCGTCCCAGTCGGTGACCTCGCCGCGGCCGAGCGAGAACGCCCGGCCGTCGGGCTTGCCGTGGACGATCTCGACGCGGTCGCCCGCGACGGGGCCGAACTGCCGGGCGACGGTCGCGAAGGGGAAATCGGTCCCGTCGTCCGAACCGCCGCCGATCCCGCGCCCGCAGAGCGCCTCCGCGAGGTCGACGCCGGCGCTCGCGGCCTCGCTGCCGGCCTTGGTGCGGTGGTGGCCGGGCATCGTCGTCTCGACCGCGCGGCGGGCGTCGTCGAGCGCGAAGCGGGACTCGCGGCCGAACCAGAGCCAGCGGCCGGCGGCGGGCGCGACGAGGGCGTCCGCCGGCGTCTCGGAGTCCGCCTCGTTGGCGCCGCCGAGCACGGCGTCCAGCCGCTCCGCGCGGTCGACGGCCCGCGAGAGCGACGCCTCAAGCGCGTCCATCTCGGCGCGGGTGGCGGCGTGGGACCACCGCAGGCCCCAGCCGTCGGGGACGGAGGTGTCGAGGAACTCCGTCATCCCCGCGAGCTCGCGCCCGGCCGCGTCGTCGCGCGTGTCGACCGTGATCCCGTCGCCGCCGCGGACGAGCGTCGCGAGCCCCGCCTCGGCGTGGACGTCGGTGCCGAGCGTCGCCCGGCGGTCGGCCCACGGCGGCGCGCTCTCGCGCACCTGCACGCGGATCGAATCGCCCGCGTCGACGTAGTCGTCGGTCTCGCCGTACGGGAGGAACCCCTCGCTCTCGCCGAGGTCCAAGACCGCCCCGGAGGCGAGCGTTTCGGTCACGTCGGCGTCGAACACCGCGCCGGGCGGCGTCGGATCCGACCAGGCGAGGGCGTCGCGGCCGACCGAGCCGAGCTCGGCGGCGACGGCCCCGACCGCGTCGGGGTCGCCCCGGATTCCGACGCCCTGGCGGTCGTCCGTCGTCGCGACCGCGACGTCGTGGGCCTCGTCGCCGAAGTCGGCGTCGAAGCGCTCGCGGATCGGCTCGGACGCCTGGACGACCTCGTGGCCGGCGTCGAGGAGCAGCCGCGTGACGGCGGTGGTGTAGATGCCGCGAACGCGGACGCGCGGCGGGTCGCTCCCGGCGTGTTCGTCCGCCCCGACGTCGCCTCCCGCGTCGTCCCTGGTCACAGCGCGTCCTCGTCGCGGGCGAACCGCACGCGGCCGTCGACCGTGGGTCCGAGCGTGAGTTCGACGACGTCCTCCGAGAGGACCCGCCCGCCCTCGACCGGCACGCCCCAGGAGTCGAAGCGGAGGTAGCCGCGGAGGTCGCTCCCGTGGGTGAACAGATCGAGGAAGGAGACGTCGTGTTCGTGGATCTCGTCCGCGCTGTGGGCCCTGTCCATATCCGAGTGGACGACGTCGGTCTCGAAGAACTCACAGAGTCGGTCGGCGTCGCGG
Source organism: Halobellus sp. EA9 (assembly GCF_051195055.1). Lineage (NCBI taxonomy): Archaea > Methanobacteriati > Methanobacteriota > Halobacteria > Halobacteriales > Haloferacaceae > Halobellus > Halobellus sp. EA9. The sequence goes on from NZ_JBNTJW010000007.1 coordinate 225,406, forward strand.
TCGACGGCCTCGCTGACGAGGTCGGAGGCCTCTCGGATCTCCTCGCGTGAGAGGCCGACCTCGCGGAGCGCCGCCTGCGTCCGTTGGTCGAAGTGCATCGTGGCTCCGGCTACGTGCGGGCGACGGTTTAATCCCACTCGTCGCGGCCGAGGGTCGCCCCGGCGTACGACCGCCGAAGGTGTTAGGTAGAGGGATACTGAATCCGACCACGATGCAAGACCGACGGGATCCGATCGAAGAGGCGTCGGACGGCTCGCTCGACCTCTACGACGTGGCGACCTGGGAGGTGCGGACCCGGATCGACCGGGCGGCCGCGATCATCTGGCGGGTCGCGGCCGGCTCCGCGCGGGTCGCGGTCGTCCTCGTCGCCTTCTTGCTCCTGCTCGGGATCGGCGGCCTTGCCGCCCTGACCGACCCGGAGATCGGCTTTCTCACCGCGCTGTCGGCGATCCCCGCGATCGGGCTGGCCGCGTACGTCTACTCGACGGACGTGACGTCGAGCGAACCGCTGTCGCTGCTGGTGGCGACGTTCCTGCTCGGCGTGCTGACGGCGAACTTCGCGGCCATCCTCAACAGCGCCCTCAAGCCCTACTTCCAGGTGCTCGGCTTCCTGGGCACGGCGCTGTTCTTCTACCTCGTCGTCGGCCCCGTCGAAGAGAGCGTGAAGCTCCTCGCCGTGCGGCTCTACGCCTACACCGACGACCGCTTCGACGCCGTCCTCGACGGGGCCGTCTACGGCGCGATGGCCGGGCTCGGGTTCGCGGTCATCGAGAACGCGCTCTACATCACCCGACAGGTGCCGGATCAGGGGCTCGATCTCGGCCTCGGACTGATCGGCGTCGGCGGCGGGATCACCGCGGTCCGCGCGCTCGCAGGGCCGGGCCACGTCATCTACTCCGCGATCGCGGGCTACTACCTCGGGCTCGCCAAGTACAACCCCGGAAATCGAGGGCCGATCGTCGTGAAGGGGATCCTGCTGGCGGCGCTCGTCCACGGCACCTACAACACGACCGTCGGCATCGGCACGGGCCTCATCAGCATCCTGACCGGACTGTCGGGGCTCGCGCCGTACCTGATCTACGTGGTCATCTACGACGGGATCTTCGGACTCTTTCTCCTCCGGAAGATCCAGCGGTACCGCGACAAGTACCACGAGGCGCACGCGCCTGGGGCCGACGAGTCCGACTTCGAGTCGGAGCTGACCGAGTTCGAATAACGGATTCTAGTGGCCGACCGCGTCGGCGTAGCCCGAGACCATCCGTTCGACGTACTTCGCGACCACGTCGACCTCGACGTGGACGGGGTCGCCGACGGACTTCGTAGAGAGCGTCGTCAGGTCGTAGGTCGTCGGGATGATCGCGACGCCGAAGCGCTCGGATCCCCGTTCGGCGACGGTGAGGCTGATGCCGTCGAGCGCGACGGAGCCCTTCTCGACGACGTAGCGCGCCACCGGCTCGGGGAGGTCGAACTCGAAGACCCAGTCGTCGCCGACCCGCTCGATCCCCGTGATCTCGGTGACGGTGTCGACGTGGCCCTGGACGAGGTGGCCGTCGAAGCGCCCCTCGGCCGGGAGCGCGCGTTCGAGGTTCACCCGATCGCCCGCGTCGACGTCGCCGAGGTAGGTCTTCTCGACGGTCTCGGCCGCGAGGAACACCTCGAACTGCGGCGTCGGCTCGATGCGGAAGTCCTCGACCGTGAGGCAGACGCCGCTGACCGAAATCGACTGGCCGTGGTGGAGGTCGGCGAAGTCGGGGGTGGACGCGTCGGCTTCGGCATCCGCGGTCCCGTCGCCGTCGCCGTCGCCGACTCGGTCGGGTTCGATGCGCAGGCGGCGACCGCCCTCGTCGTCAGTCGCCTCGACGACGGTCCCCGTCGTCTCGACGATGCCGGTGAACATACTCCCTCGTTCGTCTCAGGTCCGAAAAGCGTCTCGAAAGCGGGTCGGAGCCGAGGATCGGAGCGGGCTTCGGGATGGGAATCGGGAGCGGCTGACGGGGCGGCGCACCGGTCGGCCGCGACCCGGCAGGTCGCCCGACGGCGAACCGCCGGGTTTCCAAAGGTCTTTGCCGCTCCCGTCGCTAGAACACTTCGATGGACGACGCCGTGCGGGTTCGCGACGCCGCCCGCGAGGCGGTCGAGGACATCGAACCGGACCAGCTCCGGGAGGTGCTGTTCGACCGCCTCGCCGACGCGCCGATGACGCCGGCCGTCTTGGTGCTGGTGAGCGCTCGCGCACCCGAGAGCGGAACGGACACCGACGCCGACGGGCTCGCAGAGCGGGCCGCCGGCGTCCAGTTGATCTACGAGGGGCTGCGGCTCACCAGGTCGCTCTCGCACGACGAGCCCTGGACGGGGGCGATCGAGGGCGACATCGACGCCGATCTGGACATCCTCGCGGCCGACGTGCTCGTCTCGCGGGGGTTCTACCTCCTCGCGCGGACCGACGCCGCCGACCGCGCGGTCGAGGTGGTCCGCGCGTTCGGCCGCGATCAGACCCTCCGGCGCGGCGACGGCGCCGACCGCGACGCGCTCGATCGGAACCTCGAAGCCGACGTGTTCGCCCTCGCGGTCGTCGCCGGGATGACCGCCGTCGGCGAGACGCCCTCGCCCGCGCTCTTGGAGTACGCCGTCGAACTGGCCGGGGACTGCGACGCCGGCGACGGGCTCCGCCCGGCCGACGACGCCTTCTCGGAGTCGACCGCCGAGCGCATCGCGTCGCTGTCGGCGGTCGGCGGCGGCTCGGACGACCGCGTCCCCTCCTCGGCGACCGACTCGTGAGGCTCGGGGCGGCGCCGTGCCGCGCTTCGCCGGGAGCGAAATCACCGCCACGAATCGAAACCCCTAAAGACGAATCCGCGCTACGAGAGAACGCGCCTGGGTAGCTTAGCGGTAAAGCGCGTCCTTGGTAAGGACGAGAGCCCGGGTTCAAATCCCGGCCTAGGCTTCCTTCCTGCTGTTTTCGGGTGTTTCAAGGGTTCTCTGTCGTTCAACTATGAGCCCGACGCAAGAACGAGTACCCGGGTGGAAAAGACGCGGGTCGACGCAGTCACGCGATTACAGAGAAGTATCGATCATATTTGACAAACGATTTAAAACTTGGCTGCGATCTATTCTAGCTTCTAGTGTAGGAGGACGCCGACTATGACGTACAGCTCTGAGAACAAGGTCGACGGGATCGTGCTCGTCACCGACGACGCACAGGAATACCTAAACCCGAAACAGGAGGTCACATACCGCGAGCACCGCCGCGAACTCGCAGAATGGATGCTCTCCCTGGGCAAAAACCCGGACAAAGCCCAAGGCTACAGCCACAGCACCGCCAAAAACCGGATGAACCGTCTCGACCTCTTCTACCGCTTCATCTGGAACAAGAAAGGCCGGTACGTCCAAGACCTGACCACAGACCACGCCGACCAATGGATGCAGCACCTCGCGCGGCAGGATATGAAGGAGTCGACCAAGAATCACTACCAGAAAGCCGCGAAAACCCTGTTCAAATGGAAACGAAACGCCCGCAACAAAGACACCGAGTGGGAACCCCAAATCGAATACAGCGACCCCAGCACAACCTACACACCCCGCGACTACCTCACACGCGAAGACAGGAAGAAACTGCGCGAAGCCGCAATGAGCTACGGAAGCGTACCCCACTACAACAGCGTCACACCCGAAGAACGCGACCGATGGAAAACCCACCTCGCACAACGCCTCCAAAAACCGAAAGACGAGGTCACAATGAAGGACTGGAACAAAGCCAACTCCTTCAAATACACCTCAATGATCCACGTCGCACTGGACGCGGGCCTACGCCCCATCGAAATCAAACGCAGCAACAAAGGCTGGGTCGACACAGACAACTCGGTGCTCCGCATCCCCCGAGAAGAATCCTCAAAGAACCGGGAAAACTGGATAGTCGCACTCAAAGAAGAAACCAGCCAAATCCTCAAACGCTGGCTCGACGAGCGGGAGACACGGGAGAAGTACGACGGCAGAGACGCACTCTGGCTTACAATGTACGGCAACCGGTACAACAAAGACTCGTTCAGGGATGTCTTCCGCAAAATCGCCCGAGAAGCCAACCTCGACCTCGAAAACCGCGACCTAACACCCTACAGCATCAGACACTCAACTGCAACCTACGTCGCCGAAGAAGAAGGACTCGCAGTAGCAGCACAGCAGTGTAGGCATAAGTCGAAGAGAACGACAGAGAAATACGAACACAGTAGCACCTCCCGCCAAAGCAACGCAGTCAACAAAATCGAATAAACACACTCCCCCCTTCTCTCTCCCTCCTTCCCCCCTTCTTCGTCTCCTGTTCGCCGGGTAATCAATAGACAACAGTTAGTCGTTACCTGTTTCAAAGCCGATTCAAAACCAAGACTCAAAGCTGGTGAATCACTGCCTGGACTGATTCAAGACTGATTCTCTAACCTTGGTCGCTCGGTTCTGAACTGGTTGAAGACCGGGTTTCAGGGCTGGCAACGGAATATGCTTATTGTCAATTAAGTATATAAAAGTGTCTTACAAATAGTAAGATAAGGTGGTTTGGGATCAGAACCAATCACGGACTCACTTGCGAATGCGGTGAAACATTCAAAACCAGCAAAGAACTCCAGCGGCACGTCGCGGTCAAAGAAATACTGGCCGAAGTGAAACGAATCGGCGGCACCCGGTTCTACAAACTCGCAAAACAGTGGGAGGAAGACGCCCACAGTGGCAGCCTTCAGGAGTTGGCAGAGAGCCACGGACTCGAACTCAAACCCGGGAATGCCACCGAGATAGCGAAGAAGGAACTCATCCACATCATCCGGCACCACGACAGAAAGGTCGCCAAAAACCAGAGAGCGGCAGAGGTGAACAACGGTTGAAGTACGAATTTGGAACCATCACGGTCCAAGCCGAGATCTGCGAAGACCAGAACCAGCAGATCAAGACGAAAAGCGATGTCCTCGAACGGTATGGTTCTCTGCAGGACGAAGTGAAGGAGCGACTGTACGCAGTTTTTCTAACCCGCTCTAACCGGTTCATCGGAGACAAACTCGTCAGCCTGGGAAGCCAAGGCGCAACCCAGTTCGACGCTCCGGACGTTATCCGGACAGCATCCTTAGTCAACGCTGGGGCCGTCATCCTCGTACACAACCATCCCAGCGGAGACCCCACACCCTCAAAGACAGATATCGAACGAACCGAGCAACTCTACAACACCTTGGAAAACCTCGGCATCGACCTACTCGACCACGTCATCATCGCCCCCAACAACGCCCACAGTATGAAACAAGAACAAAACGGACCATACCAACCCTCCTAACACCCCCTCCTCTCTCCCCCTTCTCAATATCTCCTTGTCTCAGATCCTGGGGGGATGACGTTCTCCAATAAATATCCAAACCCCAAATAACTCGCAATGGATGTAAACGAAATACTCGACAAGTACGGGTTATCGCGCAGCACCACCACCCAGTACATCGACGCAATCACTCAGATGAACCAGACACAGACCGCCGAACAACTCGACGTCTCGCGCGACACCATCAACCGCTACAAAAACACCTTCCACGAAATGAACGCCCAAGAACGACTACTACTCATCGCCTCCCTAACCCAAGACAAACTCCTCCAACAAACCACCAAAGAAAGGTGACCGCCGTCGCACAGATCACTCAGTCGAACAGATCCTGCGCTCTTCTGTAGATGGGTGCGCCGAGCCAGTCGCGATTCTCCGCAAGTTCATCCAGCTTCTCCCTAGCTTCCTCGCCTGTGAGAACATCTCTCTGTACCAGGGCCTTGAGGACGATCGGTGAGATCGCTACCTTGGCGTCAGCGACTGTCTGGAGCTCCGGTAGTGCGCGGAGGTCGTCGGTGATCAGAAAGTTGGCGTCTTTCTCTTTGGTGAGTAGTGCGCAGCTTCCTTCTCCTTCGTCTACTCGGGAGGAGGTGAATTCGCCCTGTATGTCTTGAACGGTGATCTGGTCCCGGTTATCGAGGACGATCTGTGCTGCGTCTCCGTGACGGTCGTCGTACTCGCTGGTTTCCTCCAGTTCCTCGATCACCAGTTCAGTAGTGTGGACATCGAACTCGGTTAGAAGCGTGTCGAGGAGATCGATAGAGGCGAGTGAGATTAGACTGCTTGTATCCGCAGCGATCATACTTTTCGCCTATAGTTCTGCGAGTTCGTCGGCCAACTCTTCGCCTTGGTCGAGAATGGTTTTGGAAGCCTTCACGGATTCGGCGTCTTGCCGTCCGATGAATTCTTTCAGTGTGTCGAATCCGATCCGGTCGTCGAGGTAGAGTTCGATGACTGCCTCTTTGAACGCCTCGTCATCCTCGATCTCCTCCAAGTACTCTTGGAGTGCTTCTTTGACGATTTCTGTCCGGTTCTTGTGGCTGACCTCGGCGGCGACGTCTGCCTTCTCGACGAGGTCGTCCGGAAGTCGGAAGTTGACTTTGGTGCTGCCCATTCTCACAAACCCTCTTGTACGTACATTGTACCTACACATTTAAATAGGTTTCCGCGGCCTCTAACTGCTACCGAAGAAGGAGAATTTCCGAGAGATAGGTCAGAATATTTTCGAGATGATGCCTTTGTTTTCGTCGATGTTGAAGGGGAACCAGTCTGCTACGGCTTCTTCAGCCTTGATCTGGATTTGATTGCCGTCTTGCTGTGCTCTGGCTTCGTTAGGTAGTGTTCGGGCGTATTTTCGGACGCTGCTGTAGACGCTGAGTGAGTCGTCGAATTTGGCGATGAGGTTGCCGTTCCGCCTTTGGAATTCGACGAGGTCGCTTTCGTAGGCGTCTTCCCACATCCATTTCCCGATATCGTACTTTTTCTCCGCCGGCTCTTCAGGGAAGTAGCTGGGTAGTTCTCGATCTGCTCGGTCGTAGAGTTCTTTGAAGACTTGCCGGGCTTCCGCGAGTGTATCGGCGTCCTGGCTCCGCATAATGACGTCTCTGTCTTTGAAGATCTCCGCGAACCAGGTGAACAGGGGGTTGCTGCGTTCTGTGAGATCGTTTACGTACTTCGCAGTTTGATGCGTGTCTTTGAACTGGATGTCGAAGTTGAGGATCTTCGCTCGGTGTTGGATCCGGCTTCGGGGCAGGTTGTCGTTGCTGATGAAGGCGAGTGCGGGAATATCTATTTCTCCGGTCCAGTGCTTCTGACGGAAGTTGAGATAGGTTTCAATATCGAGGTCGTTTGGATCGATGTCGTCGAATACGACGGGGAATACGGAGTCGACTCTTCGGACTGCGGTTAGATTGGTTTTGTTGAGTGAGTCGCCGTCTTCGGGTTCTGTGACGTGGCCGTTGGAGAGTAGGTGGAAGGCGTACCGGGTGAGTGTTCCTTTGCCGCTGCCGGGTTCTCCGTAGACGTACAGGCTGGGAAGGTACTTGTCGAGGTCGATTCCGTTATCCTTGTAGACCGCTGCGTACCGGTTGATGAACGGTGCCCAGAAGAACCAGATGATTGCCTCCCACATCTGTGCCTTCACTGCTTCAGGGTGATCCGTACGGCCGAACTTGTCCACGGTCTGGAAGTACTGCTCTAAGTACTCCAGCGCCTGATCGATCTTCTCCGAGTCATCGGGAACTTCGCGAGTCAGTTTGAGCTGCCGGGTAGTCTCCGTCTGGAGAATAAGCTCATCCTGGTTGTTGAACCACATCTTCGCCGCTCCAAACTTCTCTTTCGAGTGCTTGCTGATCGCACCAGGAGAGGCTCTCAACGTTTTACCGTCGATAGACGCATCAATAGATCTTGTCTCCTCTCGCAGCTCAGAAAGGATATCGTCGAACCCGTTCAGTGACTGTGAGATGGTTTCGTCGGCCTGGTTTTCATTATCGCTTACGGCCAGTGTGAGATCCGGATCTTCGAACTCACCGACGATAGTGGCTTTTTCTACATTTGCTTCGTCCAGTCGTTCGGTCAGTTCTTGTTCGAGTTCGGCTTCTTCTTCCTGTGAAGTGCTGCGGCCGTCTACCCACGCGTGTATGATTTCTTCTCGTTCCTCGTCATCGACTTCTTCCAGCTGACTTGTGAGGTCTTCCATAAACCGGTCGGCGTAGCCTTTGTGTTCTTCGTACCAAGCGTCGAAGACGTTGTCGAGAGGCTGGTTTCCGTCGGTTCTGAAGACTGCTATTGCGTTTTTTTGTCGTGTGGATCCCCATCCTTGTTCGCTGAGATTTGGTGATCCGAGGATGTTGGTGCGGGAGCCGTCTTGGTGTTGTAGTATGTATAGTTTGGAGTGGACTTCGTTGCTTCTGAGGCTGGCGAGGTAGATCCGGAGCCGGTTTTGGCGTTGTAGGCGTTCGAGTTTTTCTGCGAGTTGTTCTTTCCCGCGTAGTTTCTTTCTGTAGTCGAGTGTATTGTCTCCGACGACGACTTCGAGGTTGACGTCGTCGGTTCCTACTTCTTGGAGAAGGTTGAGCAGGGTTTCTGGCGAGTCTGAGTATGTGATTGCTCGGATGTCGGTTACGTCGTCGGTGAAGTAGGTCTCGAAGTTGTCTCTGGTTTTGAGCGTGGCCAGTTCCAGCTCTGCGTCTTCGTTTTCGCTGAGCTGTATTGCGGTTTCGTAGATCGTGTTCGGGTTTTCTGGCATAGTGTGTCTCCTCTCCTCCGCGGACCTGGGAATGGTCTGCTCCTCTACTAGTGCAATATCCGGCAAAGATTTTAATAGTTTTGCCGATAGAGTATAGTTTGAGAAACAGAGCGTGGTTTCACCCAATGGATGACGAGCAAGACAAACTGAACCGGTTCCAAGAAGCATTTCAGCGCGGCCAGGAAGGTCAGATCAGCAACTATGAGGCCTGGCTGCAGGAACACGGGATCGATTCAGACAAGGCAGAGACGGAGTACTTGGAACAGTACTTCCGAGAACACCCGGAGAAAGCAGTCAATCACGAGGAACAGTTAGAGGAAGTCGCAGAGTACATCGGATTCTTCTCTCGCAGAAGCAACGTCTATCACCTCCCGGTAATCGGTGTAACGGGAATTGGGAAGACACAGTTCCTTCAAACAGTATCTGATCTTCTGAAGCAAATCGAGCCTGAAATCGAGCAGCGATCATACGAGGCAGACAACTTCTCTGAGCGTACGGGCGAGGAAGAGCGAATTTTCGAGATTAGGGATGAACTCCGGGATCTGGACAAGGTGGTCATATACGTTGACGACTGTGAGTGGGAGAATGCGGAGACTCTTGTTGAATCTCTCCAGGTGATCACTAGTGTCGTTGATGATGCTTTACTGATTACCTCGTGGACTCCGGAGTACTGGAGGCATCAGGTGGAGGAGGTAGAAGCTGTGCTTCCGTCTTCGACGGAGATTCATCTATCACCGTTCTCCGAGAAGGAGACGGTTGAGGCGGTGAAACAGGTATTTGATGTTTTGTCCGATGACGGGTTTGAACTCCCCGAGGCCTTCCTCAAGCAGATCCACGAGTACAGCAGTGGGATTCCCGGCGTTTTCACTCGATTGGCGTTGAAGTCGATGCGGGAAGCCTTTGTGAATGAATTGGAGTTGGGGAGTGTTGATTCTGTAGAGACCGCTGCTGAGAAGTTGAATCTCGTGGGTTTGGAGGAGTCTGTGTACGAGTTGTCGGATACTAAGTTGACGATACTGACGCATATGCTGCTGTGCAGTCATAGAGGTGGTATTCGACCGTCACAGCTTGTCGACCTGATTGACAGGGACAAGTCGACGGTGTCGTATCACCTGAAGGATTTGAAGACTGAGGGATTGGTTGAGTCGGAGAAGCAGGGAAGGTCAGCGTATTACCAGGTCAAAGATCCGGTTAAACCATTCATTCAGCTTAGAATCGGTCAAAACGGTGAGTACAATGGCTAGCTACAAGATACTCCCATTACGAGACGGTGGAATTGATCTCGAAAAGATCGAAAATCGCGTAGAGAATCTGTCGGCGTTAGAGTCCAGCGAAGATTTGAGGAGCGGTACGTTGCCTCGCAGCTTCCAGACCTTCCGAGGTGAGATGTGTTATGTCGAGTACGCATTCGAGGAGGAGACTGAGGTTACGACTCTGGAAGGTGATGACGAGACTATCAAGGTCGCGGATATGTATCCGATAATCTCAGTCGATCACATCGGGTTAGAGGAAGTGTCTGCTTTGGGAGGATGTGCAACCAACCGAAGCAGACAGCGAGATAG